>JAKFCI010000179.1:0-11568 GCA_036676725.1 Chitinophagaceae bacterium | reverse complement strand
ATCCCATTCTTTTTCAAGCGCCGTGATCTTTCGATCGATCTGCATGCTTTTTTCTGTTGGCGGATTTACCACCTTGCCAGCTGCCGGTTGATTAATGCTGCCATTAGAATAACCTCTTTTCCCATTTCCTTGACCTGTTTGTTGATCCGCCATAACTTTTTTAGGGTGATACATGCAACTTTCATTCCTGCCATTTTTAGTTCTTTTCGCTTATAAAAACTGCTCCTTATCACCCCGAATGTTCTAAATATTAAGCCTCAAAAAAGGAATATTTTCGATCTGCTTTTACCAAAATTCATTTACTTTGAATGAAATATCACCTATGACGCGTGGCCCGGTAATAATTGTGGATGATGATAAAGATGACCAGGAAATTTATGCGGATGCCATAAAACAAATTGGGATAACCAATGAAATTAAGTTCTTCGATGGTGCCGTTTCTGCCCTGGAATATCTATTGACAACAACCGATAAGCCCTTCATCATCCTGTCTGATGTGAATATGCCGCAAATGACGGGGATTCAATTTAAAACTAAGATACAGCAAGATGAATACCTGAGAGTCAAGGGAATACCATTTGTTTTTGTATCAACCAATGCCGATAAAGTAGCAATACGCCAGGCTCATGCTTTAAGTGTACAAGGTTATTTTCAAAAGCCAAACAGCATGGAGGATATTAAGGCGATGCTTACCACCCTTTTTAAATACTGGGAATTATGCAAGCATATTAATAATACTTTTTAATCCCAAAGTAAAAATCACTAATACAATAAACGAACTTTTATGGTGTGCGGCACTTCCTTTAAAAGTTGCGTCGCCTGTTTTGATAATTGTTTGTCAACATCTACCACTACATAACCAATCTGGTCGTTTGTTTTTAAGTATTGTCCCACGATATTTATATTGTATTTAGACAATTGCCCGTTGATCTGGGATAAAACGCCGGGTACATTTTTATGAATATGTAAAATGCGGTGCGATCCTTCCTGCGGTGGCAAGGCCAAAGCCGGCACTGTATGCGAACCCAGTGTAATTCCTTTTTCCAGGTAATTTAAAAGCTTCATACTCACATCGCCGCCAATATTATGCTGTGCTTCTTCGGTGCTGCCTCCAATATGCGGCGTTAAAAGCACGTTTGGTATGTTTTGTAATGGCGTTTCAAACTTTTCGCCGTTCTTTTCCGGTTCTACCGGGAACACGTCTATGGCGGCCCCACTGATCTGCCCGCTTTCCAAAGCTTTTTTCAAGGCAACCAGGTCAATCACTTCGCCCCTGGCATAATTAATAATGATTGAACCTTTTTTGCAATAACGAATGTTGCTTTTATTGATGAGGTTTTTGGTTTGATCTGTTTCCGGGACATGCAGTGTTATGATGTCTGATTTACTTAAAAGGTCTTTTAAGGTTCGTGCATCGTAAGCATTACCTAAAGGTAGTTTGGTTTCCACATCGTAAAAGATCACTTTCATACCCAGGGCTTCTGCCAGCACACTTACCTGCGACCCGATGTTTCCATAACCAACGATGCCTAATGTTTTTCCTCTTAATTCATAACTGCCGCTCGCCTCTTTTTTCCAGGTGCCTGCATGTGCAGCTGTATTTTTGTCGGGAATTCTCCTGATCAACATAATAGATGCGCCAATCACTAATTCAGCCACGGATCTTGTATTGCTATATGGTGCGTTAAATACGGCTATTCCTTTTTCTGTTGCTTCGTGCAGGTCAACCTGGTTAACACCAATGCAAAAACAGCCAATGGCCTGCAGTTTGGTAGCAGCCTCTAATACTTTTTTTGTAATGTTTGATTTTGAACGAATGCCAAGGATGTGGCAGTTTTTGATGGCCTGGATCAATTCCGCTTCGCTTAATGCTTTCGATAATTTTTCAACCTGCGTGTAGCCACCGCGTTTAAAATTCTCTACGGCTATGTCACTCACATTCTCCAGCAACAATACTTTTATCTTCTCTTTGGGATAGCTTGTTTTGTTGTCCATAGTACAAATATGCACCGTCTTTACAAATTGGAGCTCTTTTTGTGTCGCTATTAAGGAATTATTTGCCATATTGCAAATCCAAATTCAAAGCCTTGAAAAATTTTTTCTTATTCGTACTGTTGTCCGTTATCGTTTGGAGTTGTCAATCGGGCAAAGGCGAAACGGTTGCTAAACCCGCGGCGCTTGTAAAAACTACACCCGTGCCTACCCTTTCGGAAAAGGAGAAAAAAAAATACCATGACATTGTTGCCAATTATTTAAATGCTAACCTGCTTAGAGGAAGATTTAGCGGCAGCATTTTAATAGCGAAAGACGGCGTTCCTGTTTTTGAAGAATATATTGGTTATAAAAATAAAAGTACAAAGGATACACTCACAGCTGAAACACCTTTACAGATTGCTTCTACCAGCAAACCCTTTACAGCCGCGGCTGTTCTTCGCCTGGTGCAGGAAGGAAAAGTAAAATTAGACGACCCGATGTCCTTGTTCTTCCCTGGTTTTCCTTATACGGACATTACAGTTAGAACCTTGCTCAACCACCGCAGCGGGCTTCCTAATTATTTATATTATATGGAAGACGGTGGTTGGGATAGAAAATTACTGGCTACCAATAAAGACGTTTTATCTACCCTAATGAACTGGCAACCAAACAAAGCCTACAGGGCCAATTCAAATTTTAATTATTGCAATACCAACTACGTTTTGCTTGCGCTGATTATTGAAAAGCAAAGCGGACTTCCCTTCCCGGAATATATGAAGCGGAACTTTTTTGATCCGCTGGGTATGAAGAATACCTACATCCACACCATTGAAGATTCTGCCCGTACAACGCCTTCTTATGATGGTTATGGCAGCGAATGGCAATTAGATTTTAGTGACGGGCCTTATGGAGATAAAAATGTGTACTCAACGCCAAGAGATCTTTTAAAGTGGGACCAGGCCTGGTACAACGGTGCTGTTATCAGCCAGCCACTTGTAGATTCTGCCTTCTTACCTTATAGCAACGAACGCAGGTCAACACATAATTATGGTTTGGGATGGCGTTTATTGTTTGTACCCAATGGTAAAAAAGTAATTTACCACAATGGCAGGTGGCACGGGTTCAATTCGGCTTTCGCAAGACTGACTGATGAAAAGATCACCATCATTATGCTGACCAATAAATTCAACCGCAACGTTTATTCTGTTTCCAGGAAGATGTACAATCTTTTTGGCAATTACGATGGTAAAGACCAGGGACAGGAATAATATCTTCTTTCCTACTTTCTACTACAAATTTTTACTTTTAAAAGGCTTTTTTAAAAGTGCATTTTCTATTCTCATTGGTCAAAAAATGCGGCTGAAAACTGTACAATAACTCTTGGCTGAAAATGAAGCTCAACCCCTATCTTTGCCACCCCGTAAAAACGGGGCTTTAACATTTTCAACTAACACTATAATATGAATTCTTACGTGTATTTAGTGCCCATAATGGGTTTGATTGGTCTATTGTACACATTTATTAAGTTTAATTGGGTGAGCAGGCAGGATGCCGGAACCGACAGGATGAAGGAGATCAGCCAGTATATTTCTGAAGGTGCTATGGCATTTTTAAAAGCAGAATGGAAGATACTTACCTATTTTGTAGTGATCGTTGCTTTATTACTAGGCTTTATGGCCAGCCGTAATGAACATTCACACTGGTCTATAGCTGTTGCCTTTGTTGTTGGTGCTTTCTTTAGTGCACTTGCCGGTTATATTGGTATGCGTGCCGCTACAAAAGCAAACGTTCGTACGGCGCATGCAGCCCGTACTTCCCTTTCAAAAGCCTTAAACGTTTCCTTTACTGGTGGCGCTGTAATGGGTATGGGTGTTGCCGGTTTAGCTGTTTTGGGTTTAGGCGGTTTGTTTATTGTTTTATATCATGCGTTTGCCGAAGGTGATGGTGCAAACTCTGTAAATATGTTAAGAGCTATCGAGGTTCTTACTGGTTTTTCCCTGGGTGCTGAAAGTATTGCACTTTTTGCCCGTGTTGGTGGCGGTATTTATACCAAAGCTGCGGACGTAGGCGCTGACCTTGTAGGAAAAGTGGAAGCTGGTATTCCTGAAGATGATCCTCGTAACCCTGCAACCATTGCCGATAATGTTGGTGATAACGTAGGCGACGTAGCTGGAATGGGTGCTGACCTTTTCGGTTCTTATGTAGCTACCGTTTTAGCAACGATTGTTTTAGGACAGGAAACTGTATCGGTTGATGATTTTGGTGGATTTGCACCCATATTATTGCCTATGCTGATCGCAGGTTTTGGTATTCTTTTCTCTATTATAGGTACTTTCTTCGTACGTATTTCTGATAAGGTTGGTGTAAGTACAGCAGCTGTACAAAATGCATTGAACATGGGTAACTGGGGATCAATTGTATTAACAGCAATTGCTTCTTATTTCCTTGTAAACTGGTTGTTGCCGGAAACCATGTCCCTTCGCGGAAATGAGTTTAGCAACAATGGCGTTTTCGGTGCCATTATGGTTGGATTAGTCGTAGGTACTTTAATGAGTATCATTACTGAATATTATACAGCGATCGGCAAACGACCGGTTAATAGCATCATTCGCCAATCAGGTACAGGTCACGCTACCAACGTAATTGGTGGTTTGGCTGTTGGTATGGAATCTACTTTCTTACCAATACTTGTTTTAGCCGGTGGTATTTACGGCTCTTATTATTTTGCAGGCTTATATGGTGTTGCTATTGCTGCCGCAGGAATGATGGCTACAACAGCAATGCAGTTAGCGATTGATGCATTCGGACCTATTGCAGATAACGCAGGTGGTATTGCAGAAATGAGCGAATTGCCAAAAGAAGTTCGTGAAAAAACCGATACCCTTGACGCAGTTGGTAATACAACAGCGGCTACAGGTAAAGGCTTTGCCATTGCTTCAGCAGCGTTAACGGCACTGGCACTTTTTGCAGCTTTCGTTGGTGTAGCGGGTATTGAAGGAATTGACATTTATAAAGCAAATGTTTTATCCATGCTTTTTGTTGGTGCTATGATCCCTTTCATTTTCTCTTCTTTAGCTATTCGTGCTGTGGGTGAAGCGGCAATGGCGATGGTGGAAGAAGTTCGTCGCCAGTTTCGTACCATTCCAGGAATTATGGAAGGTACTGGCAAACCGGAATATGATAAATGTGTTGCCATCTCAACCGAAGCATCTTTAAAAAAGATGATGTTACCGGGTGCAATCGCTGTCCTTTCTCCAATCATTGTTGGTTTCATTATGGGACCTGAAGCATTAGGTGGCTTTTTAGCTGGTGCTACTGTAAGTGGTGTATTAATGGGTATGTTCCAGAATAACGCCGGTGGTGCCTGGGATAATGCAAAAAAGAGTTTTGAAAAAGGTGTTGAAATAAATGGTGAGATGTATTACAAAGGTTCTGACCCGCATAAAGCATCTGTAACGGGTGATACAGTGGGCGATCCTTTTAAAGATACGTCTGGTCCATCCATGAATATCCTTATTAAACTGATGTCTATTGTTTCTTTGGTAATCGCTCCTACGCTTGCCGATCTTTTCAACACAAAAATTATTGTGGAAGATGCAGCAGAAACAAAAAAAGAGAAGTCTATAATAGTATCTGCTTCAAAAATCGAAAATAAGAACACAATTCATTTAAGATAGTATTTGCTTTACTGTGAGAATTAAGTCCCGCCTTTCAGGTGGGGCTTTTTTTTTATTGGATGAGCAAACCGTTTAAAATAATTAATCGCCATTCAACCTTATTATAGACATATCAACTAATTTTTTGCTGCATTTATTGTTAATACGAAATAGGTCGTATCTTAGTTGCAGAATTTTTCTATATGGCATCCAAATACATTAAACCTACCGAAAGCGAATTAGAAATTCTGCAGATATTGTGGATGAGAGACATAGCCACAGTACGCGAAGTACATGAAGAACTAGCGAAGTTTAAAGATGTTGGTTACACTACCACGCTTAAACTAATGCAGATCATGAACGAAAAAGGTTTGGTAAAAAGAGATGAATCGATGCGAACCCACGTGTACCAACCCGCGGTAAATAAAGAAAAAACACAGAAACATTTATTAAGTAAAATGATCGATTCACTTTTTGGTGGATCATCTACCCAATTAGTTTTACAAGCGCTGGGAGAACAAAAAACAAGTGAAGAAGAATTAGCGCAAATACAAGCACTATTAGATAACCTGAAAAAACAGTAGTATGTTTTCCTGGAACACTTCTCCATTTCTCCAGGCCCTTGGTTGGGCAACTTTAAACAGTATCTGGCAAATGGCTTTGCTATGGTGTTGTTTCCTTCTTATTCACCACTTTTTTAAATTATCAAGCCTGCGTAAATACCAGCTTGCAGCTGCCAATATCTTCTTTGGTTTTGGCTGGTTCGTTTGCACCTTTATTGTTTATTATATAAACGAAATACAACCAGGTTTTGCAATAGAACTGCCTTTTGTACAATCTGCAGAAATTTTGCCGGTTGTGCTTTCTTCTGCTTCAATTGCATATTTGTGTTTGCTTATTTTTCCCGGTTATCGAATTTTTCAAAACTGGCGTTTTATTCAACGCATTAAAAAAGAAGGATTACAAAAAGCGACTTACCGTCACCGTTTATTTGTTCAAAAAATTGCACAGCAACTTGGCATTAAAAAGAAGGTAAAGGTTTATTTATCGCAATTGGTTTCTTCGCCTGTAACGGTTGGATTTTTAAAACCTGTTATCCTGTTGCCTTTTGCCGCCATTGCTAATTTAAACCTACAACAAGTTGAAGCAATTTTGCTTCACGAGTTATCGCATATTCGCAGGCACGATTACCTGGTTAATTTATTAATCAGTACCATTCATGTCGTTCTTTATTTCAATCCCTTTATTAAATTATTTATTAAAAGAGTGGAACTTGAAAGAGAAAATTGTTGCGATGAAATGGTTTTGCAGTATGAGTATGATAAAATAAGTTATGCTTCTGCCCTGCTCGAACTTGAAAAATATTCCCAAAACCTTAATTTGGCTATGGCTGCTGCAAATAAAAATCATCTCCTGCACAGGATTGAAAAAATTGTGGGCATTAAAAGAAAACCTGGTTTAAAAACCGCTCATTTTGCCGGTGCGTTTGCAGGCTTATTAATGCTGTTGGTTGTAAACACTATCATTATTGCAGGTAAAGAAAAATTGCCTGTTGCTTTTTCCATTAACAATATTTCGCAGCCTTTTGCCATTTTTGCAAACGAGTTAAAAGATGGAGAATTAAATAATGATAAGAAACATACTTATCCGCTTCCATCAACTCATTACCTGGTGAAAGCTTCCAAAAAAGCTGAAGCGCCTGTTGCCACAAAGCCACCGAACGAGTTGATCATGGATTACCTTCCACCTGCTTCTATTCCTTCAAATCAATTTATGTACGTTGCCTTTGATGAAGTTGAAGCTTCTTTAAACCAGGAACAAAAGGAACAGGTTGAAAAAACAGTTGAAAACACACGTAAGGTGTTAGAAGTTCAATGGAAAGAAGTGGAAAAAGCGATTGGTGAAGTCATGAACGAGCAGGAGAAAAAAATGGCGAAGAAAGATTACCTGCAGGAAATTGAACAGATCAACTGGGAAAAAATGGAGCATAACCTAAAAGCCAGTTACGAGGAATTAGACTGGAATAAAATTAATGCCACAGTTGCCGAAGCACTTAGTGTTGCAAGGTTAGACAGTATTGAAACTTCTTGCAACATAGCTTTAAGCGAATTGAATAAAATTAAAAGTGCTGAATCACACCAGTTAGCCATCCCGGACGTATCTGTTCAGCAAGTACAGAAAACCAAAGAGCAGATCAAAACAAGGTTAGCAGAAATAAAATCTATACGGGCAAAAAAGGTAGTTTGTTTATAATTACCACACATTTCTCGGGCAGGTATCGCCATAACGGTTGTTGATCAAAAAACCAATCACCAATTCGTGTGTGCCGTTGGTATAACCATTTAATTCGGATGTTGTGTGCTCGTAGGCATAACCCAAATTAAATGTATTGCCAACGTTTAACCCAATCATCCCTGCAAATCCATCTTTAAACCGATAGCTTCCTCCCATCCAGAAAAGGTCGCGGTATTGTACTTTTAAATTTGCATCAAATTGAACTTTTTCTTCAGAAGCAGAAACATATTTTAAAAGTAAAGAGGGCAATGCATTAATGTCTTCTGACAACAAAAAACGATAACCTGCTGTCGCAAATAAATGAGGTACTAATTTACTTTCCACGTTGGCCGCGGCTTCTGTAAATGAAATTTTTTGGGGTATCATTTGTTGCGCAGATAAACCAATAAAATAATCTGCATTATAAAGCCACAAACCAGCTGCAAGGTCGGGTACAAAACGCCTGGTCTCATTGCCTGTTTCTTGTGCGGGGTCAATTGGATTTCCTCCGCCAAAATCTGTTTTTGTTCCGTTGCGTCCGAGTTTGCTGAAGCCGCCGGAAAAGCCAGCAGCAAGGTTGGTGCGGGGATTTAATCCCAGGTGATAAGCATAACTTACCGCGGCCGAAAAACGATTGTAGTTGCCGGTTCTGTCGTTTACAATGGATAGTCCTGCACCGTGGTGGGCTTCAGAGGCCGTATAATTTTCCCAATAAGATGCTCCACGTGGATTTGCACCCGGTAACTGGAAAGAAGTTGCCGTTGTCTTTACATCTTTTTTCCCGATGGGTGTATGGATGGTTAAGTAAGCTGTTTTCGGCGCACCCTGTATTCCTACCCACTGGTCTCTCCCACTGATTTTTAAATCGGTATAATTTTCAATTCCTGTTAAGGCAGGATTTAAAATATAATTATTAAGAATGTATTGAGTATAATGCGGCCTTTGTTGTGCACTGGCAGCACCAAAATAAAACACGCAAATAATGAATGGAATAATACGCTTCATGAAGATTCACTGTAATATACTTTGCAACTTTTAAATGCATACAAAAAATTAATTTGTTGAATCGTTATGAATAAATCGTTCATTAATAAAAAAGCCCCTTTAGAAAAAGGGGCCGGAAATGCACATGAGAAAACAGGATCAATATTATTATACAATTAAAATATTTAAAAGGGTTTATACATAAGCGGTTGCCGTTTATATTATTTGATTTTTATAAAATGCATTTAATTGCCCCCGCCTTTTTTTACCCGGTTTTGTTCGTCTTCAGCGCCGCTTTGTCTCTGGCGTTTTTGCTCCGATGCTTTACCGAACCGGTAATTGAAAGTCAGCCCGACTGTTCTTGAATCTCTTGACTGGTCAACCTTCACATCAATGTTGTGGAACTCAAATTTTCCATGAAAAGGCATTGTATAAAAAGCATCTTTAACGCTCAATTTCAAAGTGCCTTTAGCTTTTAAAATTTGTTTCTGTACACCAAAATTTAATTGGCCCATGGGGTTGATCAGTATCTGACCTTCAATTCCTTTTGTACGTGCAAAACCACCTACTTCCCCACTCCATCCTTTACCGAATTTTAATTGGTTGCTCATGTTGAATGTGCCAAATGTAGAAGCGACATTTAATGGTTTGTTGCGGATCAAACCTTCGTATTTGTTGTGCGTAACATTTGTGTATAAACTTGTTGACCACCATTTGGTAACATTAAAATTGGCGCTGACAGAAATTCCATAATTAATGGCAGTACTTATATTGTCTTTGTATACATAAGTTATTTTTAAAGAATCATACTGGTTAAGTGTTTCGGCAAATATGTCCGTGGTTTTATTGTAGCTGACCGATGTATTTAAAATACTTTTATAATTATGCGATAACTGGTAATTGTAAGAAAACTGGGGTTTTAAAAATGGGTTTCCTTCCTGGTAAGTATAAGGATCTAAAAAGTAACGGAAAGGATTTAAGTCCTGGTAAGAAGGTCTTTCAATTCTGCGCCCAAATGATGCGGCAAACTGGTTTTTGTCATTCGCTGCATAGCTCACATACATTGTTGGAAATAAGTTGAAAATATTTCTATCTATCTTCTGGTTATTTACTTTTTGTTCGCCTTTGCCAATTGTATTTTCTCCTCTCAAGCCCAATTGTACACCCCATTTTTTCCATTGCTTATTATAGTTGATGTAGGCTGCAGCAATATTTTCAGTATATAAAAAATGATTTGAACGGCTGGAGTCAAAAAACGTCTGGCCATTTTGCACCAGGTAGTATTTCGCATTATTATCGGTTGTAACGTGGCTGTATTTTAAGCCCGCTTCCAACTTTGCATCTTTTTTTAACGGGTAGGTATAATCGCTTTTAGCAGAATAAATGTTTACAATAGATGGCAGATCGCCTTGAAGATTTTCATCTGGCCTGTTCTTTATCCATTCTGCATTAAAGAAGCGGCTGTTTAAGTTTTGCGCAGAACTAAAATCGTAAAAAATATAGTCAACATCAAAACTAATTTCCTTTCCTGCGCTGTCAAGTTTGTGACGCAGATTACCATTTACACCTAAATTCCTGTAATTGGGTTTCACTAAATTTTGCGCTTCAATTATCTTAGCCAAATTACCCGAAGCATCGCTCATGAAACTTGTATTCTCACTCTCATCTTTGCCATTCTCGTAATTACCTGTAATGGTAATACCCGCAGTGGTTTGTTGTGAAACGGAGTAGTCAACACCAAACTTTCCTTCTACACCCGGGTAAAGCATTTTTTGATATGAATATTGTTTAAAAACCGTATCAATAGTTTTTGTACCCTGGATAAAAAAATTTCTCGTAAGTTCCAGGTCATTATAACCCTGCCAGCTCCATGCATTGATGTTTGTAAAAAAGTTGAATTTATTTTTTTTGTAATTAAGGTTTAGGCTGTTGCTTGTTTTGCCATATTTTCCTCTTGTATATCCAAGGCTTACATTTCCATTAAAGCCATTTGCTTTGTTCTTTTTCGTTTTGATATTAATCACACCTGAATTGCCTGCTGCATCATATTTTGCAGGTGGATTGGTCATGATCTCAATTTGATCTAATGCAGTTGCAGGCAGGCTGCGTAAATAATTTGTCAAATTTTCTCCAGACAAATACGTTGGTTTTCCATCCATCATGATCATTACTCCTTGCCTGCCTTTTAAACTAATATTGCCGTCTTTATCTACGGTAACACCTGGGGATTTTTCCAATACTTCTAAAGCGTTGCTGCCTGTATTGCTGATAGATGCTTCAACATTTATAATGGTCCGATCGATCTTTTGTTCAACAAACGGTTTGCGGGCAATTACTTTTACTTCACTCAAGCTTTTCTCTGCTCTTTGTAATTGAATGTCCTTTTTTAAAATTGTCGTTGATGAAATCTCCAATGCGGGTGCTTGTTGATTTTGATATCCAACTGCAGATGCGGATAGAATATATTGCCCATCCAAAATATTTTCAAATTCATATTTTCCATCCTTATTAGAAAGTGCAACTTTTATTAAAGATGAATCTGAAGCTTTTAATAATTCGATGGTAGCGCCCTGTAATGCGGCTTCATCATTGGTGTTTATAATGCCATAAATTTTGTTACTTCCCTGGGCAAAACTGCACATACTCAAAAACAGGCCCGCCATTAATACAAATACTTTTT
>JAKFCI010000178.1:0-7266 GCA_036676725.1 Chitinophagaceae bacterium | reverse complement strand
TGGAGAATACCGGAGTCGAACCGGTGACCTCTTGCATGCCATGCAAGCGCTCTAGCCAGCTGAGCTAATTCCCCTTGTGGGATGCAAAAATAAATGATACGGCAATACAGATGGTATAATAATTTATGTAGCATCCAAAAATGTGATCATGCAAAAAGGAGCAGAAGCAAAACCAGTACGGCCAGCGCAACAACAAGGCAAACCCGGTATAGAAGAAAAAATGAAACCAAAGCCTTTGTCAAGCAAAGGAATTCCTTCAAAAAAACTCCAGGGAAAAACAGCATTAATAACAGGGGGTGATAGTGGTATTGGTCGTGCGGTTGCCATTCTTTTTGCGCAGGAAGGCGCTAACGTTGCCATATCTTATTTAAGTGAACACCAGGATGCCGAGGAAGTTAAAAGAATCATTGAAGAAGAACACGGAATGCAATGCCTTCTTTTGCCCGGAGATATAAGAAAAGAAAGATTCTGTGAAAAGATCATTAATCAAACCATTAAAGAATTTGGCAGGTTAGATATATTAGTAAACAATGCAGCAACACAAACCGAACAGAAATCAATTGAGGATATTACCAAAGAACAGCTATACGAAACTTTTGAAACAAACATTTTTCCAATGTTTTGGATTACAAAGTTTGCTATGCCTTTTCTCAAAAAAAATTCATGCATCATAAACACGACCTCAGTAACTGCATATAGGGGTAGCGCTGAACTAATAGATTATGCTACTACCAAAGGCGCTATTGTTAGTTTTACCAGGAGCCTTGCCGCAAATTTGGCAAAAAAAGGCATCCGGGTAAATGGGGTGGCACCGGGTCCAATTTGGACGCCTTTGATCGTATCTTCTTTTAAAGGAAAAAAAGTTGCTGAATTCGGGTCTGATGTGCCATTAGGAAGAGCTGGTGAACCTGCAGAAGTAGCACCTTGCTATTTATTTTTGGCCAGTTCTGATGCTTCTTACATGACTGGACAAATTTTACATCCCAATGGTGGTGAAATAGTAAATGGGTAAAAAGAATTTTCATTTTTGGCATAGTTTCTGAAACTATTTATATGTCTCTCAAGGGGTGGTTTATTTATAAATCTGAGAACATACCCTTTGAACCTGAACCGGGTAATTCCGGCGCTAGGAATGAGAGATAACAAAGGTTCTGGCGTTTAGTTAGAACCTTTTTTATGCAATTAATAAAAATTTCTTGCATAACTAAAAGGCAGTTTTAATTAAATATTTTTTGTAGGGTTAACATGAAATTTAAAACCTTTTTTATTGGCGGCTTTGAATGCGCAGATATCATAAATAACCAGGGCAACAGGGTTGATCTATTAGCGCAAACAGCACACGATATAAAAATTATTGAAGACTATAAATTATTATCGGCTGCAGGAATTAAAACCGTGCGTGAAGGAATCAGGTGGAGTGTTGTGGAAACTAAACCCTTTGTTTATGATTTTACAGAAGTAAAGAACAGGATACTTGCTGCACAACAAACAGGAATACAACAACTATGGGACATTTGCCATTTCGGCTACCCGGAAGGGTTAATGCCTACGCATCCTCAATTTGCACATCGGTTAACTGAATTATGTAAAGCATTTACAAATCTCTATCGAAATTATTCTGATGATCCATTGATCATTACGCCAATCAATGAAATAAGTTTTATATCCTGGTTGGGTGGTGAAGCAAGAGGAACAGTTCCATTTGCTGTTAATACCGGCTTCGATTTAAAATACTATTTATGCAAGGCCGCAATCAAATCAATTGAAGCCATAAAAAATATTGACCCAACTGCTCAAATATTGATGGTGGAACCATTAATAAAAGTGCACCCTCAAATTGGAGAAGAAACATGCGAAGCCATTACAGGCTTTAATGAAGCCCAGTTCCAGGCAATGGATATAATAACAGGAAGGATATGCCCTGAATTAGGCGGGAAACCCGATTATATGGATCTCGCAGGATTCAACTTTTATTACAACAACCAGTGGGAACATTGCGGGGAAGTTTTAGGGTGGTGCGAAGAAAAAAGAAGAAGTTGCTTTTCTGAATTATTACACAATGCATATTTGCGTTACGATGTACCAGTTGTACTTTCAGAAACGGGCCATTTTGGCGAACACAAAGCCGCATGGATGGAACTGATAACGGATGATTGTATTAGGGCAATCAATAAAGGAGTGGATCTGAGAGGCATTTGCATTTACCCCGTGCTGGACAGGCCCGATTGGGATAATCCTGGTCATATAATTCCTTGTGGTATATGGAGCTATACTGACAACAAAGAACGCACGGTTGATCATGAATATTTATTAGTGGTTCAAAAATGCCACGATAAAATTCGATCGCATATTTCTAAAAGGGAAAATAAAATATCAGGCAAGGAAAGTTTGCCAAGAATATTTAACTACGTCTGAAGTCTATCGCTGCAAATCTTTAATAAGAAAAATATTTTCTCTTGCAGTCAATAAAAGATCATTTCCGCTAACACCCCCCCAACCACAATTTGCGGGAATTGTTTTCAATTTGATCAAACCCAAAGGGTTTCCTTTTTCATCAAGTATCAATAACCCATCACGAGTGCACAAGTAAAGATTTCCTCTCTTGTCGCATTTAATTCCATCGGCATTTTCTTCGCATAATTTTCCTTTCAATTCTAATGTTGCAGCATCATACATTAAAACAAATTTTTCACTAGGCTTATTGGAGCAACAGTATAAAATTTTATGATTAGGTGATAAACAAACTCCGTTTGGGTATTGAAATTTATCGCAAATCAATATTGCTTGTTCCTCTTTAAAACAATAAATGCCTGCAAGCGATTGAAACCTTCCTGGCATTAATTGTTGATCCAATAATCCATAAGGAGGATCACTAAAAAAGACGCTTCCATTTGCATGAACAACAATGTCGTTTGGACTATTGAAACGCTTATTTTTAAATTCCGAAATAATCGGAATAACAGTATTGCCGTCCCATTTTGCTATGGCCCCATTGCCATGCTGGCAAATTAAAAGATCACTCTCATTGTTGTAAGTCAAACCATTTGATCCAATTTGGGGGGAGAGAAACGTGGTATCATCAAGCGTGCAACCACTTCTTTCAATAAATATTTCTTTATTATTTTCTTCGCTAATCTTGCAAATGCAATTTTTAGGAATATCACTAAAAAGATAAAATCCTTCGGGGTTCCAAACGGGGCCTTCTGAGAAAGAACATGAACTATCAAGCGTTTGTATTTCAAAATCTACATTGATGTATTGTTTGATGCTTTCATTATAAATTGTCAATGCAGGATTTGAAATCATTTAAACAGCAATTGATTCTAATTTACGTAATACCTTATTCATATCGATCCCTTTTCCCAATACAGGAGTAAAAAGATCTCCCTCGGTTTTTAATCGATCAAAAATATTATCCATATTGTAGGTAGTTGGTGTCAGCCCTTTTTTAACTTCATCCCAATGTAAAGGAGTTGATACAGGCGCTCCAGGTTTGGGACGAAGCGAATAAGGAGCAGCCGCTGTTTGTGTTTCGCGGTTTTGCAAAAAATCTAAATAGATTTTTCCTTTTCTTTTTGCAGGCGTTCTTTCAAGGCTTGTAATATCAGGATATTCGTAGTGAACCATCGTTACTACAAGTTGTGCTAGTTGTTTTGATTGTTCATAATCGTATTGAGCACCTAAAGGAATGTAAATATGTATGCCTGAAGAACCAGAAGTTTTTACACAGGCTTCTGCACCTATTGTATCTAAAACCGATTTTACTGATTTAGCAATTTCTATTACCTGGTCAAACGTATTTGTTTTGTCTGGATCAAGGTCAATTAAACACCAATCGGGTTGTTGCCATGTTTTTGTTCTGCTATGCCAGGGATGCATCTCTATACATCCAAGATTCGCCATGTAAATTAAAGTTGCTTCGTTGTTGCACACCAGGTATTCAACATTTTTATTTGTTGATTCACTAAAGTCTACATGTGTTTGCATCCAGTCAGGCAACTTGCCTTTCATATCTTTCTGGTAAAAGTTTGGTGCATCAATTCCATTTGGATGCCGGTTTAACGATTGAGGCCGATCGAGCATATAAGGCAAAATGTACGGGGCAATTTTAAAGTAATAATTAAGCGAATCAATTTTGCTGCGCTTTTCCTTCTTCCAATATAATTTTCCAAGGTTGGTAAGCTTCAATTCATGACCGTCAACAAGAACTGCCTGGTCTTCGCCATCTTCAAGTAAAAGTTGAATGCCTGAAGAATTAATATTACCTGCTTTTTTTTTAGGACTTTTTTTTCCTGCTTTTGTTGCGGTAGCTTTCTTCGATTTTGTTGCAGCGGCCGCTGATTTTTTAGCTGGTGTCTTTATTAATTCTGGTGTTTTAGCAGAAGCTTTTTTTGCAGTTGCTGTTTTTTTTGTTCCCGCAGTTGGATCGTCGGGGTGATTAAGTTCCGTACCGGCTGCGCTTGCAATTTGAGCAAGTGTTTTCCCGGTTTTAACTGATTTGTTTTTTTCCACAATGTTAACTTCTGCCGCGTGCTTGTCTTTATCTTTTACCAATAGCCATGTTTTACCACCTTCCTCTTTTTTTATTTGAAACAGGTGGTACATGCCTTTGATTTTTTTTCCATGAAGTACAATTTTTAAATTACCTGCATGAAAAGCTTTTAGTAAGGCTTTCTCTTGTTCTGGAACGCTCATTCCATCGGCCTCGTATAATTCATACGTTCCTTCGTCCCAAACCATAACGGTTCCTCCACCGTAATTACCTTCTGGAATGATACCCTCAAACTCACGGTAATCGTAAGGATGATCTTCAACCATCATGGCCAAACGCTTATCTGCAGGATTTACAGAAGGACCTTTTGGCACCGCCCAACTTTTTAAAACACCCTTCATTTCAAGTCTAAAATCGTAATGCAAACTGGAGGCGTCATGCTTTTGAATCACAAAATGCAAGGCTCCCTTAGAAGATTTTTCTTTTCCTGAAGGTTCAGGGGTTTTTGAAAAATTTCTTTTCTTATTATAAGATGATAAACCCATTTTTCACAAAGTGAAAAATGTATGCCATGCATGAAATTAAAATTAATTGAAACCGGGGTTAGGCTCTCTTTTTACCTGGTGTATTAAGACTTTGCTTTAATACTTCCATCAAATCTTTAACTGCGCCGGTTGTCTTTTTGGGTTCTTCAGCAACGCGAATTTGTTTTCCTGCCGCTTTTGCTTTTATGATCTTTTTCAATTCGCTAACGTAGGTATCTTTAAATGCAGCAGGATTGAATTTTTCTTTGAGTTGGTCTATTAATTTAACTGCGAGTTGCAATTCTTTGTCTGTAATATTTTCCTTTTTGGGTTCTTCCATCTCTGGCACTTCCTTAATTTCTTCCTGGTAGCGCATTTGATTTAGCAATAACACATTGTTATAAACCCGAACTGCACAAACGTGTTCACGATTACGGAGCATAAATTCTGCAATGCCTATTGTGCCTGATTTTTCCAAAGCTTTTAATAATAGTTTGTACGCCTTTTCGCCGCCTTTTGCTGGAATGATATAATAAGGCTTCTCATAAAGAATGGGGTCAATTTCTTCTTGCTTTACAAATTGAACAATGTCAATGGATTTAGATTTTTCAGGACTTGCTTTTTCAAAGTCTTCGTTATCCACTATAACATATTTGCCTTTTGCATACTCATATCCTTTCACAATATCTTTCCACGGTATCTCCTTATCTGTCTTGGTATCTATTCGTGCATACCTGATCTTTCCCATATCCTTCTTTGAAAGCATATCAAAACTGATATCTTCGGATTGCACGGCGCTCACCAGTTTTACCGGGATGTTAACCAAGCCAAATGATATGGTACCTGACCAAATGGGCCGCATGATTTATTATTTTATGAAGCAGGAAAATAAGTATTACCGATATGATGGTTCATTCCAAATAAGGTACTGATATTCACCTTAGCATTCTGCCACCACGAATTTTTTACATTGGTTTGAGTTTCGTAGTATTCGGCTTTGAGCATTTTTACCTTTACCAAAACCATATCTTTAAAATCTTCCATTTTCAAATCCTTGTTCCCTTCAAAAAAACAATACTTTTCTTCAGGGTCAATGACTACACAACCTTTACCGGAAATTTGTAAAAAGTAATCAACACCCTTTTTAAAGAAATCCATACGTGCAGGAAAATCACATTCAAATTCCTGGATGAATTGATTGGGCTTATGAACAAAAAACCAAACGTATCCAAAATCGTCAACTTTTATCGTATTCACCAAGGATGTAGGCAACTTTAAAACAGATTCACTTTGATTAAAAAATATAGCACTTCCTATCTGCTCTATTTTGTTTTGCAAAAAGTTCAACTGTTGATTTTGAGTAGAATTTGTCATATGAAAGGGTATGTTTAGAAATAGGGTTCATACCAATAACTCCAAATTAAATACCATAAATATTTCTATCTGAATTACCAAATATTAAAAAGGTAATGGGTAAAATCATCTACAACCCACTGTTCAAAGCACATTCACCAATGGCATTGTTTTTTTATTACATAGATCATTACAAATTCAAACTAAAAATAATTTTATGGCAAAGGGTACCAGATCAAATGGATCGACAAGAGCAAATTCTGCTACTGGAAAGTCTACAACTTCCAAAGTAGCTACAAAAAGATCTTCAGCGTCAACATCCGTCGTGCATGATGAGGAAACTTTATTAAGAGAATTATTTATGGACGAGTTAAAAGACATTTACTGGGCTGAAAAGCATCTAACCAAAGCGCTTCCAAAAATGCAAAAAGCAGCTACATCCGAGGAACTTGCAAATGCATTTGAAACACACAAAGAGCAAACAATGGAACAAATTGTTCGTCTTGAGGAAGTTTTTGAAATGTTGGAGGAAAAGCCTCGTGCAATAAAATGCGAGGGAATGGAAGGTTTGGTAAAAGAAGGCGATAAGGTAGTGGAAGATACGCCTAAGGGAACTTCAGTCCGTGACGCAGGTTTGATCATCTCCGGTCAAAAGATCGAGCATTATGAAATTGCTGCTTATGGCAGTTTGGTTCAACTTGCGAAAACCATGGGCAGAACTGATGTTGCAGATCTATTACAAATGACTTTGGACGAAGAAAAAGAAACAGATCAACTTTTAACTGAGCTTGCCGTTAGCGGTATTAACATTAATGCTGATAATGAAAGTGAAGATTAATAAAGTTTCTATTTTTATTAAATTTGAAAAAGTCAGCCCGTTTTGGTCTGACTTTTTCA
>JAKFCI010000177.1:0-3938 GCA_036676725.1 Chitinophagaceae bacterium | reverse complement strand
GTAAAATACAAGCGCTGATTGACCGCTCAGATCAACTTACAGCAATCTCGCATTTTACCCTTCAGAAGGTTCGTGAGCATTTAAATATTGATCGTGTGCCCGTAAAAGTGATTTACAATGGTTGTAATTTACCCGAATCCACAGATAGATTTCAACAACCGTCCTTTTTTAAAACAGGCAGACCCTACATTTTTTCTATCGGTACAATTACTAGGAAGAAGTACTTCCACACGCTTCCGTCCTTGCTGGTGGGCAACGATTATGACCTTGTGATTGCTGGTATAACACAAGACAAAGATTATCTTGAAGAAATAAAAATGGCGGCAAAAAAAATGGGCGTAGAAAGCAGATTGGTTTTAACTGGCCCTGTTACAGAAAGTGAAAAATGGTGGTTGCTCAAAAATATGGATGTATTTGTGTTTCCATCAATATCTGAAGGATTTGGCCTGCCCGTTTTAGAAGCAATGCATTGGGGCAAACCAGTGATTCTTTCAAAACACACATGCCTTCCCGAAATTGGCGGCGAGGCTGCTTATTACTTCAATTCATTTGATCCGGATGAAATGCAGCAAACTCTGCAAAATGCATTGCAACATTTTTATTCCAATCCACAGCAGGAAGAACTGACACGAAACAGAGCTGCCTTTTTTAGATGGGAGGATGCAGCAAAGCAATATTGGGAACTCTACAAAAAGCTTTTACAGAATAAGTAATCAATAAATCACTAATGGGCTGAAGATATTTTGTGCAGTTTCATTATAAAAGATTTATTTGCCATTAAATTAGCTACAAGATGGCTGCAAGTGGTTATAAACGATATTTTGAACTATTTAAACATATAGCAAACCCGTTTGAATATATTTTCAATCGTAGTAAGCGAAAAGTAAGACCCTTAAAATTTATAACCAAGCCATTAACCATCCATTTCGAAGTTCAACAGGCACTTTATCCGGTATTTAAGGAAATTTTCATGGAAGATGTGTATTCAATTTCTTCTGTTGTGAAAGAGCTTTCTTCAAACCCTGTGATTATTGATATTGGAGCCAATGCTGGTTTTTTTGATATTCTCCTTCTTTCCAAAATTCCAAATGCCAATATCTATGCTTATGAGCCTTTACCGGATAATATTTTGCAAATACAGAAATTAATTTCTATCAACCCGCAACTGCAGGATAAACTTTTTCCAAAACAGGTAGCAGTAACAGGAACACCACAACAAACCAGTGATCTTTATGTAGAAACCGGTTCTAAAAGTAGTGTAGTAGCTAGTGTATTTGCAAATTTTGACAGCAGGAATACCCGAAAAATTTCTGTTGCGTGCGTTACACTTAACGAAATTATTCTCAACAACAATCTCCTGGCAATTGATTTAATAAAAATTGATTGTGAAGGAAGCGAATATGATATTCTTTATAACACCGATCCTTCAATTATACGCAGAGCTAAAATGTTATTAATTGAAGTGCATGATCTTGATGAGCATCAGAACAACATTACAGCCTTAAATAATTTTCTTAAAGAAACCGGCTATAATACTAAGCACCGCCCAATAAATAAATTTTGTCATGCCCTTGAAGCAGTGCTAACAAACTAAACTTTTCCAGTAATTCATAATGGTCAATTAGTTTTCGCTATGAATCAACAAAAAAATATTGCAATTGTGGTACAACGTTATGGAAAAGAAATTCATGGCGGTGCAGAAACGCATTGCAGATTACTGGCCCGGCAATTAAGTAAGCAACACCATATTACCATTCTTACAACAGTTGCAAAAGAATACAGCAACTGGCAACCTTATTTTAAAGAAGGCATATCAGTTGAAGACAATATTAAAATCCATCGCTTTACTAATAAACCTAAAGGAACCAAAGCCTCACTTCGGTATATAAGGCACAAAATCACAAACCGGCTTTGGTATCATTATGCAGCAAAAGCAATAAGGTTAAATAGCTGGCTAAAAAAAACATTTTCGTGGTACAATCCCTCAGAAGAAGATCACGTAGCCTGGCTGGAGGCGCAAGGACCTGCTTGCCCTGATTTGCTTAAACATCTCCAAACAAATAAGAACAACTATGATGCGTTTATCTTTTTTACACACCTGTACTATCCAACAGCATTGGGCATTCAGATAGTAAAAGATAAAAGCATTCTAATTCCTACTGTTCATGATGAAAAGGCAAGTTATTACCCGATTTACAAAACAGTTATGCAATCTCCTGCATGGATTGTATACAACTCAGCCGCAGAAAAAGAACTGGCAGAAAAAAATTATTCCGTTCAGGATAAAAAAAATATTATAGCGGGTGTAGGAATAGAATTACCCAACCTCGATGTTGACACCACTGTGTTAAACAAATATAATATCAAGGGTACATACCTGGTTTATATTGGGAGAATTGAAGAAGGCAAAGGATGTAAAGAGTTAATTAGTTTTTTCATAGAGTTCAAAAAAAAGTATCCAAGTCCACTTCAGCTAGTTATGATCGGAAAGGCGTACATGCACATTAAAGAAGAGGCAGACATTATTTATACCGGTTTTGTAGATGACACGGATAAATTGCAATTACTCTTACAATCGACGCTACTGATTGTGCCCTCAAAATTTGAAAGTCTGTCGATGGTATTGCTTGAAGCCATGTATTATAAAAAGCCGGTACTGGTAAATCAACAATGCGAAGTTTTGCAACAACATGTTATTCATAGCAAGGGCGGTCTCAGCTATTCCGGGGCAGATGATTTTAACATTAAGCTCGATATGCTGCTAAATAATCATTCCCAACGTGCAGAAATGGGGGAACAGGGATATCAATACGTACGTAAGAATTACTCCTGGCAAACAATACTCCACAAATTCAATTTAATCATTGCAGATTTGACAAACAATTCATAAAACAGGTTTGTCCTTTTCTGAAAATTTATCTGCAATCTCTTCCCAATTTATTAAAGGAGGCATTGTGTTAATGTGCATGTGTGCTGCTAAACCCGGTAATGGGGAAACGCATAGCAATTTACCAATGAAATGGTTTTTGCCATAAAGAGCCTTGCTTAAATATGCATCATTTGCATTTCGTGATGCATGCAGAATTTTAGCCTTATGCTTTTTTATATCCTTCACCTGCATTAAAAATGTAAACGTTGTATTCGCTACCTGCCTCCAATGGCAATCGTTGGTATGAAAAATAAAATGCTGGGTCCTGTCTTTGGGCCAGTACCTGTCGGGATAATCTGTTGGGTGAATGGCAATACCCGGTTTGCGGAAGTATAAAACTGAAGATAACAAGCCAAGTCTTCGTTTGCCGGGATATATGTTTGCCTGCTCCGCAATTAAATTTGCGATGTACAAAAATGTTTCTGCTCTATGTAAGTAATCGTCTTCACAAAAATAAACCCAATCGTTGTCGTTCTCCAGTTTTAACGCTGCATATAAACTCTGCCTGATGGATTCGTCGTTTCCATAGTTTCCGTTTGAAAATGTTACATCATAAGCAGTGAAAAAATTAATCATTTCATCTGATAGCTTATCCCCTAAAACAGTTATTGTATGTGGCACGCATTGTACGGCTGCGTATAAACTTTTAAAGCATATTTTTATCAGTTCAGCCTTACTGTAATTGAATGGCCTTGGTTGCTTATTCACTGCATTCACCAGGTCGCAGGCTCTGAAAATAACATGTATTACCGGACTGTTCATAATTTTGTTTGCACAAACTGTGCTATTTATTTTTTGCTGTTTTTTTCAGGCGCTTGTAATTCTTAAAATCGAAAAATCTGTAACCTGTTACTTTTTCAACAAGGTATAATACCCGGTTCTTAAGTGTAAATTTTTTTTGATTTACATCCAGTTCAATATGCCAGTTCTTTGCTGCAATGCGTTGTTGCATTACCTGCGGATGTGTGCCTGTAAATTTTCGTAACGAATCAAACTGTGTGAAATCGAA
>JAKFCI010000176.1:0-5410 GCA_036676725.1 Chitinophagaceae bacterium | reverse complement strand
ATTCCTGTAGCGAAATTAATCAGTGAGAAATTTGCATTGCCTTCTTCCTTGACAAATGATGCAAACGCTGCTGCAGTTGGTGAAATGATGTATGGTGCTGCAAGGGGCATGAAAGATTTTATAATGATCACTCTTGGAACTGGGGTTGGCAGTGGCATTGTTGCTAATGGTCAATTGATCTATGGTCATGACGGCTTTGCCGGTGAATTGGGGCATGTAACGGTACGTCCCGGTGGAAGAAAGCACTGGTCAACCAATTTATACGGCACATTAGAAGCTTATTGCTCTGCGACAGGTATTGTTTTGACGGCGAGGGAAATGTTGGCTGCTTCAAATGAAGAAAGCTTGCTCAGGAATTACCCGCTTGAAGAAATTGATGCTAAAAAAGTTTACGATTGCGCTATTCAGGGAGATAAACTTTGCGTTGAAGTTTACCGCTACACAGGACAAATATTGGGCGAGGCTTTGGCCAATTTTATTATGTTCTCTTCACCAGAAGCAGTTATTCTTTTCGGTGGCGTAATTAAAGCAGGCGATCTTTTAATGGCCCCGACGAAAGAGCACATGGAAAAAAACCTGCTGCCGATCTATAAGGATAAAGTAAAATTAATATTCAGCGAATTGAAAGAAGCCGATGCTGCTATATTGGGCGCCAGCGCCCTTGTGTGGGAACTACGCGACTAAACAATTCTATAATTACTAAATAAAAAGTCCCACTATTTTGGTGGGATTTTTTTTGTGCAGAACTATGATAGATGTTTAATTTTTAGGTTGCCGTTATTATCGTGTCAGGAATATCTTTTAATATCAACTCAATATGCCGGTGATGTGCTTTTGATTTATATTGATCGATTACTTCCAAAATATCGTAATCAATATTTCCACCATTAGGGCCAATAATTTCTAAAATAGAATAACTAGGAATGTCATCAAGCAATTTAACAATCCCCTTTTTATTTAAAAAAGAAACATCGCCTGTAAGCTTTAAGGTGTAATGCTTTATGTGCCCTTTATAATCTTCATTTAAAAAATATTCAGCTTTATAAGTGTTTTTTACAAGCGAATAAAAACTGTAAGTGATACCCAATAATAAACCAAACAAAACATCAGTAAATAAAATGGCAAAAAGAGTTACCATAAAAGGTACAAATTGTGTTTTGCCAGCTTTATACATAACAATAAAAATCGATGGATTCGCCAGCTTAAAACCGATTTTTATAATAATGACAGCTAAAACTGAATAAGGAATCAGCGGGATCAGGAACGGAATAAACATAGCAGCAATCAATAGCCAAATTCCCTGGAAAAACCCGGACAGTTTGGTCCTGGCACCACTTTCAAGGTTGGTGGTACTCCTGGCAATGAGGGCTACAATAGGTAAGCCGCCCAGCATCCCGCTTAATAAATTACCAGTACCCTGTGCTACCAGTTCCTGGTTACGGGGTGTCAATCGATTGTGCGGATCTAACTTATCTATTGCCTCAACGGTTACGAAACTGATCAAAGAAGATACAATGCATATTAGGATGGCTGCACGCCAAACCTTTGTATCTACAAAAATTGCCGGAATGTGTATCACTTGTAATTCTTCCAATAAGTTATGTGGAATGGTAATGTATTGAGAAGACGATAATGCTAATTGCGGAAAGTAAAGAGTGTAAGAATAAGCTATGATTACTGCTAAAATGACAACAATTAAATAGGCAGGGATAAAGTCAAATTTTTTGGAAAATTTTTTTTCCCACACATACAAAATAAAAATTGAAAACATTGTAATAATTACTACTCCCGGCGATAAATGCTGCCATATATGAAAAGAGTGGTCAACGATTTTTCGAATAGAAAGGAAATGAAAAAAGGAAACTTTTCCAGAGGGATCAATGTCAATATCTCCTATAGCAAATGGAATTTGTTGAATAATCAACATGATGCCAATAGAAGCCATCATTCCCTTAACTACAACTGAAGGAATGAAATAAGTGAACCCACCCATATTAAAACTTCCCAATAATATTTGAAATAATCCAGCAATGGCAACTGCTGCAAAAAAATATTCATAATTATTGCCTACTAACGCCAAAGCAGTAACGCAAATAGTAATTAATCCGGTAGCAGGACCTCTAATGCATAAATTAGATCCGCTTAACAAGGTTACTATTGTGCCGCCTATTATAGCGGCAATAAAACCAGAATAAATGGAAACGCCTGACGCTAAAGCAATTCCAATACATAAAGGAAGCGCCTCAAATAATACATTGATACTTGCCTTTATGTCGTGCTTTAATAATGAAAACAAATAAAACCTGATCTTCCGATAGGTTAGTTTCATAAGGCATAAAGGTCATAGAAGTAAATTATGTCATACAATGACCGATATCATAAATATGAGTGATAGAATTTATTTTTTATACTTAAAATAAAAACGTCCAGGAATGGATTCGTTGTCTCCCCTTAAAAAGAAGTAATTCGTTATAAACTAAAAATCAATCAGTTTAAACGAAGCCTTTATGAGGTAATACCTGCTTTTTCTTTTTCCCAGGCCGCTTTGCCAAAACCTGGTATAAGGTGGCGTTCGCTATGATAAGATGACCTTACTAGCGGGCCGCTTTCCACGTAATCTAACCCTATACTATAACCGTAATCTTTATACTCTTTAAATTCATCAGGATGAACAAACCGATGAACGTGCAAATGCCTTTTTGAGGGTTGCAAATACTGCCCGATGGTGACCACATCACAACCGGCATTTTTTAAATTTTCAAGGGTTTGAAAAACTTCTTCTTTTGCTTCGCCTAAACCAAGCATTATTCCGCTTTTTGTACGCATGCCGCCTTCTTTAAGTGTTTTGATCACTTCCATACTGCGCCAGTATTTAGCTTGTATGCGCACCTGCTTTGTTAATCGTTCTACTGTTTCAATATTATGCGAAACCACTTCGGGGGCTGCTTCAATAATGCGTTGAATATTTTCTTTCTGTCCTTTAAAATCAGGTATCAGAGTTTCTAAGGTAGTGCCAGGGTTTAGTGCTTTAACTGCTTTTATGGTATTGAACCAAATGATAGAACCTCCATCTTTTATTTCGTCCCTGTCAACAGAAGTAATTACGGCATGTTTTACTTTCATCAAGTGAATGGCTTCTGCCACCCTTTGGGGTTCATTCCAGTCAACAGGTTCGGGGCGGCCGGTTGCAACAGCACAAAATCCGCAGCTACGCGTACAAACATTGCCAAGTATCATAAAGGTGGCTGTTCCTGCGCCCCAGCATTCACCCATGTTTGGGCAATTGCCGCTCTCACAAATCGTATGAAGTTTATGCGTATCAACCAGGTTGCGTACATGTTTATAACTCTCGCCAATAGGAAGTTTAACGCGAAGCCAATCGGGCTTGGTGCGCTTAAATGGTTGTTCTGTTGCTACTACCGGAAGTTCTGTCATGAGAAAAGGTACATTTCTGCTTTCGGTTCGGTTTGGAGGAACCTAATTACTTTAAAAATTCTGAAATGCGAATTTCAGCATTAAATGCGAAATGTTATTATAAAATTCAGAATCGTTTAATTAATTACGATTTCCAAAAACAAAAGCAATATGCCCCTGGAAGAAAAATTGTTTTGGCTTCACCGCTTCTAAACCTTCCGAATCCCGCGGCGTCATGATCTCAATCTTTTGTGCATATGCATCTACGCTTAGGCCAATTTCAATTGCTTGCACCTGTTCGTTAAACCGACCAAAATCAAATCGTAATGAAGTTTTTACAAAAGCCCCGGGTTTCATTTTCATTTCGCTCCACCCTTTATTTAAACCACTGCTACCAATAATATTGGCGCCTGAGAGAAACAGAGCGCTATCAGGAGAATCGTATTTAATATCACGTTCGGTTCCGTCATCGTAAACATTAAGATAATAAGGACGCAACAGTCCCAACGACAACCCGCCCTGGTAGATGCCCATTACCGCTATTCCATTTTTGTTTCCTTTTTGACCGAAAATATATTGCTTTCCAAATCCAAGTTTTGCCTGGTAAAAATTATTCACCTTGCCGTACACAAAAGAATTACTAAAAAAACCATCAGTGTTTGTTGATCTCTCTTCTTTTGGATGTTTGATCTCTGTGATTTCTATTAAATATAAGTTGGTGCTGCGCGGGGATTTTGCTTTACCCAATTCATAAAAAATACCATAGCCATTTGTACGAAGTTGGATACCAAAAGAATTTTGCTTGTTATAAGCCAACACACCTTCTTCTTCTTGTTTAATAATAGCATTCCTGCGCTGCCGTTTTTCTTCCTTACGTGTAGCTTTTGACTCAGATTGCGAAGTAGTATCCTGTGCAAAAGAAAAAATAGATACTGACAGGAAAAGAATGAGGAAGATTTTTTTCACAGTGTTTGAAATGTTGTTAGCGTAAATTTAGGGCAAAAAAGGATAATGACATCTACTGTTGTATACGAAAGTGATCTTAGAACCACATGTACGCATTTACGTTCATCTTCTTCCATTGAAACAGACGCCCCGGTAGATAATAATGGAAAGGGAGAACGCTTTTCCCCTACTGACCTGTTGGCGACTTCACTTGCTACCTGCATGCTAACGGTAATGGGCATTAAAGCAAAAAGTATGGGCTTTGATTTAAACGGTGCAACAATTGAGGTAGAAAAAATAATGAAGGCAGAGCCAAGACGGGTTGGCGGAATTAATTTAACCGTGCATATTCCAGAAAATTTGCGAAGTGCAGATGATAAAACCAAACAAATTTTAAAGGTTACAGCTGATACTTGCCCGGTAATGAAAAGTATTCACCCGGATATTGAAGTTGGAATTAATTGGGGTTATTGGTCATAGTTCATAGGAAGTTTACTACGTAATCATTCATGGGTTATTATTTGGAATTGAAAAGAAACCGAACCATTTTTACATTTTAAATCTAACCCCTATGATCAATCGAATTTGTGCATTTTGTGTTCTTGTTATTTTACTTTCTTCTTGTGCAAGAGCGTTAACTCCTTCCGAAGCAGCTTCAGGTAGATATAATAAATGCAGGGCTATTCGTTAATCATGATTTTAAAATTGCATTACCAACAGCACATTCCAGGCAACGTTTATTATCGCAATATTGGGTTTTTAATTCTATTACCGATTGCGAATCAAAAGCGGTTGTAACAGGCAATTTATAATTCCTGAAACCAGTTGTAATCATATTGTCTTCTGCATTTAATTGCTCCAGCCAAAGCAATGCTTTGTTTTTGTAATCATCGTTTTTATGATGCAAACCATAGGCAAACACCATTGGGGCAGCTGTATTAATAATAATATTATTGATCATGCTTTGCCCAAGTTGTTTCGGCTTGTAACCTGATAATTCATCTAGTTGGTAATGATAATGCCAGTAATCATTTGCTGTAACAGAAAGCAT
>JAKFCI010000175.1:0-2305 GCA_036676725.1 Chitinophagaceae bacterium | reverse complement strand
TTTTACACGCAGTAAAAAATAAAAGAACGGAAAGAGAGGCAAGCATGAAGCTCGATACTGGCTTTACCATATAGTTTTTTTGTTTGTTTGAAGTTACAACATCCATTAGCAAATAATTTGCTACAATACGCGGTAGTAAAGGTTTTAACAACTAATAATGTTTTAAGTTCAGATGTTAAGAAAAGGCTATTGTTCAAAAAATGAATAGCGGAACAAACAATTACCTTTGGTTGAATTTTGTTCATTCCATTTAACCAAAACCAACCCCATTTTGAAGCCAACCATTTTTTTAGCTACTACTCTATTTTTACTTTCCTGTATTTCGGGTTATTTATTATCCAAAGCATCGCTTGTTGGCAGAACAGGTATTAATTTATTTTACAAAGAGTACAAGTTTTTAAAAACAGCCTGGCAAGGAGGCTTACTTGTTTTTATTTTATTGATTTTATTGTTGTTTTTACAAGGCCTGGCGCAAAAGAAGCTTGGAGTAAAAATGGCCCGAGCCATGCAATTTTTTTTGCTGCTTGCAGCTATTGCGGGGTTGTACTTTACCTACCTTGATTTCAGGGAAGTGCTTTCGCACAAATTGCTCGGGGAACGCTTTCATATAGGAGCTTATTTATTTTGGATTGGTTGGATGATCATAAGCTTGTTCTATTTATTTCAAAAACCAAACAGGATATTTGAAGAAGTATGAAAAAAAGTGCAGGCTTGTTATTATATAAATTTAACGACGGCGCATTACATGTATTTTTAGTGCATCCGGGCGGTCCTATTTGGAAAAATAAAGATGCTGGTGCCTGGAGCATACCCAAAGGAGAATTTAATGATGATGAAGATGGATTGCAAGCGGCAATCAGGGAATTTAAAGAAGAAACCGGGAAAGAAATAAACGGAAGTTTTATAAGCCTTGGAACGATTAAACAAAAAAGTGGCAAGCTTGTTTTTGCCTGGGCTGTTGAAGGCGACATAGACGCTTCAACCATACAATCAAATACGTTTCAATTGCAATGGCCACCAAATTCAGGAAAATGGATCACTGTGCCGGAGGTAGATAAAGGCCAATGGTTTTCTATTGAAGATGCAAAGCAAAAAATGAATGTCGCCCAAACAGACCTGCTCCAGGAATTAGTAAAGAAACTTGCTTTATATGAGATTTAGCCGAACGGCATTCCAACTTTTGAAAGGAGCGTCGCAACAAAAGCTTCATAGTAAGCTAGTGCTCGTCTAACAAAATATTTCTAACTTTAAAAGTGGTTAAGCTTCATTATTTATAATTGTTAAACCCATTACATGTGAAAGATCAAATTAACGAGGAAGAAAAAAAAATGAAGGATTGCGAACAAAATTCGAAAGAGCAAAATGAGATCACTTCTTCTGACATAAAAAATGCGCATGCTTCGGGCGACGGGTCGATGAAACGAAGTGAGGAAGCCATTGCTTCATCCGGCGAAACAGAGAAAGATGAAAAAACTTCTAAAGGCAATTATTAAAAATTAATTATGGACACCTTATTTAAGACAAACATAAACGTTGAAGGAAAAAATATTGCTTACGAAGTTTCTTTTCATGATGATCATTATTATTTTAATTCCTTGAACGGCGAAGGAAAAAATTTTAAAATTCAAAGAGAAGAAGATGAGTGGCATACAAAAGATGCGATTGATGAAATGACAAAATCTTACGCAACCGATGCACTCGATAAATACTTACTCGCACAACATTAAGCAACATTTCCTTTCATTAATTGCCCATTTTTTAAAATGCCTAATGTTAATTTCCCCAGTTTGTACCATTATTCACGCTAAAAACTGCGGGTGTCAACGATTATCTCTATTAAAATCTATTTCTGGAATAATTGGAACAGTGTTTGAATTTAATAGGTTATAAATAGTTGTATATGTTTCCAGTGTGGTTTTTTATAGTATTGGTTTTGGTAATCTGTTACCTATTGTTTATTACCCGCCCTAGTGAAGAAAGCTTTCTTATGGTGAGCCGAAACAGGATGCGGAAACTTCAATACTGGATTAAAGGCCAGCGATAATAGATTATTAGGCCCTTGTTTTTTTCATAAAAACAAGCAACGAAAATAAAGTTGTAACTCAAAAAAGCCGGATTTTATCCGGCTTAACTATTTAAGAAAATTATTTATCATTTAATCTGCCCGACGACCGCTTCCCCTTGTAAGTGCAACTAACAACAAAATAAACACAGCCGCACCAACGATCCATAACCATGGAGATGCATACCAGTTGGCTTCGCCGCCTTTATTAATATTTACATCAATTTCAGCGCTTTTTTCTTG
>JAKFCI010000174.1:0-16608 GCA_036676725.1 Chitinophagaceae bacterium | reverse complement strand
AAAAGCAGTAAAAAATGCATTGGAAAAAGTTGCTTTTGTTGAAAACATTAGGGTAGACATAAAAAACCAGCAATACAATTTTGATTTAAAAAAAGATGAAAAAATTGATTTTGATGTTTTAAGTAAAGCCGTAGAAGATGCAGGTTTTTCTGTTGCCAGTTTAAAAGTTACCGCCGAAATAGAAAATATAAAAGCTGTAAAAGATTCGCATGTTCAAATTGGCGATAAATATTTCCACTTTTTAAATGCAAAGGGTCAGGCATTAAATGGCGCAACCACTTTTAGTATTGTCGACAAATCTTTTGTACCTGCAAAAGATTTTAAGAAATATAGTTCTGCTACAAAAATGCCATGCGTGCAAACCGGCAAGGCTGCCGCTTGCTGTACAAAAGAAAATATTTCAGAAAATACGAGGGTTTACCACGCTATTATTTAATTAACCAAGCCTCCGTTTTTTCGGAGGCTTTTACTTTTTTATCGTGAATAAGTTTTTTTTATTGGTCATTGCCTTTTTTGGCGTTATGCATTTGCGTGCTCAGGAATTATATCCTTACACAGAGCCTGCGTCCAACATGCCGGCAAAATCCATCAGTGCAAAATTGGGTGTAATGTTGATGAAAGATGAACACTCGAGCAGAACACTTCAACGTTATAGTCCCGAAATTGGGTTTGGTTTAAATAAAGAATGGATGGTGCATACTGGCGTTACTTTTTCAGACATGCACCAATCAAAATTTATTTTCGAATCCGCCCGGTTGTATACAAAGTGGCGTTTTTTATCGGTAGATGATGTGCATAAACATTTTAGAATGGCTGCTTTTGGTGCTGCCAGTTACAGCAAAAACCACCTTGATCATAATGAAATAAATTTAATGGGTGACCAAAGTGGTGTGCAGGCAGGCTTAATTGCCACACAACTTTGGAACAAGTTTGCTTTATCTGCATCGGGTAGCTGGAATGAAGTGTTGGATAAAGAAAGACGGCAAAAAGTTTATCCGCAGCAGTACGCTTTTAGTGCCGTAAATTATTCGCTGTCTGCCGGCTACTTATTATTTCCAATTGAGTATAAAGATTATGACCAAACCAATGTAAATTTTTATGCAGAATTATTAGGCAGCAGAAATATGGATTGGCCCGAAGAACGCTATTATCTTGACCTGGCTCCATCATTGCAATTTATTTTTAAAAGTACCGGAAAACTAAATCTTGGTTATCGATTTGAACTGGCCAGCGATATTTACAGGCTATCGCAAAATAGTTTTATGATCAGTTACGAGCATATTTTTTTAGATGCGTTGAGAAAGAAGAGAAAATAAGCATTAAGCAACTACGAGATTTATAGAGTTCCTTACCGGGCGATCTTTTTAGCTTTTTTTGTACATTAACAGCATGCTGCATGCCCTTGATTTATTTTTTACTTTCTTGCATTTAGTGATCATTGGCTTCAATATGTTTGGATGGATATGGCCAGCAACCCGTAGGGCACATCTTGTAACTATCCTGTTAACCGGTGCGTCATGGTTTGTGTTGGGCATCTGGTACGGCATGGGCTACTGCCCAATCACCGACTGGCAATGGCAGGTAAAAGAAAAACTGGGTGAAAAAAATCTGCCTTCTTCCTTCATCAAATATTTCGGTGATAAACTAACGGGTTTGGACCTTTCCCCTTCACTGGTAAATTCCATTACCCTTATTACTTTTCTAGTTGCACTTGTGCTTTCCTGTTATTTCAATTTTTTCCATCATCGTATCAAAAAAAATTGAGCAATCAAAGAAGTCATTTCGAATATCCAAATAAAAAACCCCGCAAGTTGCGGGGTTTTTATTTTAACGTAAGAACAAAAGTTCTCTATATTTTGGTAAATACCATTCTTTGTCATCCACCAACAATTCCAGCTTATCAACGTTGTACCTGATCTTGTCAAAAAAAGCTTCTTTTACATCAGTTCCATACGCAATTGCTTTTTCACGGGTATTGGTCATGTTGTTGCATTTCTTTCTTGCTTCAATCATGTTCTCTACCAATTGACTTAACTCATTTATATGCTGAGATGTTTTGGTAAGAATTTTTGTTCTTTGCGTACAGGCATCATCGCCTAAACCAATATCCTTTAATCCTTTTACATTCTCTAATAAAATGTTTTGGTAGCGAACTGCAGCAGGAATAATGTGACTGGTAGCAAGTTCAGCCATCAGGCGGCCTTCAATCTGAACCTTCTTTATGTATTTTTCAAGTTCAATTTCATGGCGTGCTTCCAATTCAATATGCGTATAAATTTTGTTGTCTTTGAAAAGTTTTAAAGCCTTTTCGGAGATCATTGCATCAAGTGCAAGTGGTGTAGTTTTTACATTAGCTAAACCGCGGCGCTCTGCTTCTTTCTCCCATTCATCGCTATAGCCATCACCTTCAAACAAAATATTTTCACTTGCAACAATTGATTCACGGATGGTGTGAATAATAGCGATCTCTTTTTTCTCCCCTTTTTCAATTAGCGCATCAACATCTCTCTTAAAATCTTTTAAGGTTTGAGCCATGATGGTATTTAATACCGTCATAGGATTAGCGCAGTTAGCAGAAGAACCTACAGCACGGAACTCAAACTTATTTCCTGTAAAGGCGAAAGGAGAAGTTCTGTTACGGTCGGTATTGTCCATCAACAATTCAGGAATGCCTTTATGAATGTCGATCTTCAACATGCTTTCATCCTGGTCGTCGAATTTGCTGCCAACGCGTTCTTTTACATCTTGTAAAACCTTGTACAAATACTGACCAATAAATACAGATATAATAGCAGGCGGCGCTTCGTTTGCACCAAGTCGGTGATCGTTTTGTTCAGAAGCAATTGAGGCTCTTAAAATGTCCGCATAATCATTAACTGCTTTAATAGCGTTAACAAAAAATGTAAGGAACATTAAGTTTGTTTTTGGTGTTTTACCCGGGGCTAAAAGATTAACACCCGTATCCGTAGACAAACTCCAGTTATTGTGCTTACCGCTACCGTTGATACCGGCAAATGGTTTTTCATGTAACAATACCCTTAATTTATGACGAGCTGCAACGCGGGTCATAATATCCATCAATAAAGTATTGTGGTCAACCGCAATGTTACATTCTTCAAAAATTGGAGCACACTCAAATTGCGCTGGTGCCACCTCGTTATGCCTCGTACGAAGCGGAATTCCCAAACGGTAACATTCCTTTTCATAATCTCTCATGAAAGCATAAACTCTTTCAGGAATAGAACCGAAATAATGATCTTCAAGTTGTTGTCCTTTAGCGGGGCTATGTCCAAAAACAGTTCTTCCACACATCACCAGGTCCGGACGTGCATTAAATAAACCTTCATCGATAACAAAATATTCCTGTTCCCACCCAAGGGTCGGGGTTACTTTGGTCACATTCTTATCGAAATAATTACATACATCAACCGCTGCATGGTTTAATGCTTCTAATGCTTTTAAAAGCGGTGCTTTATAATCTAATGATTGACCTGTATAAGAAACGAATATGGTTGGAATGCAAAGCGTTTTACCATCTCCAATGTCCATAATAAATGCAGGAGACGATGGATCCCATGCTGTATAACCCCTGGCTTCGAAGGTTGCCCTTAAACCACCACTTGGAAAAGAAGATGCGTCTGGTTCCTGTTGAATTAATGCATCACCTTCAAATTGTTCGATTGGCGTACCATCACTTTTTAAAGTAAAAAATGAATCATGTTTTTCTGCAGTTGAACCCGTTAATGGTTGAAACCAGTGCGTAAAATGAGAAACACCTTTACTTTCAGCCCAGGCACGAACTCCGTTGGCTATTTGGTTAGCCATTGAACGATCTATTTTTTGGCCGGATTTAATTGACGACATTAAACTTTTATAAGCCTCATCACTTAAAAATTGTCGTGCAGTTTGATGTGTAAAAACATTCTCTGCAAAAAGTGCCGTGATCTTTGTAAAACTCTCAGGCAAAACACCCGATGAAGTTTGAAGATTTTGTAAAGCATTAAAACGAATGGACATTGTCAAAAATTTTGACAAAGAAACTAAAATTTAATTTATTTTGACGTTAAACCTTGTTTTTTGTGGAAAAAGAGAGAAAAATGATAGTAATTTATAGATGTTACCAAAAAAAATTAAAATATCAATTAAAAAATTAAATATTATTTTTTTTATTAATTTGAAGTAGGTAGTTCCATATTTGCTTAAAATCGATCATAGCAACCATAGGGATAATGAGTAGCGGAAGTATAATACTTCTATACCGAACAATAGCTCCTAAAAAGTTTACGGTATACCCGATCATCATCAATACTGAAAAAGAAAAAAACAGGCCGAAGAGAATAAACGAGTTGCAATAATGATCCTTTTTTCTCCAGAAAAGAAACAGGAGAAACAAGCCTAATAATAAGACCACTTCTATGGCAGCCGCCATAGAAAGTAAATGTTTTACATCGCTGGGATAAGGCCGGATGGTTGATAAACTGAAAGCCTGTGGCGCATTAATAATGAATCCTTTTAAGGTAGGCTCTAATTGTCGTACATCAACTGCTGAATTTCCTCTTAATGCCATAAAAGCTTGCTGGCGCTGGCTTACAGCTTGCGGAAAATCTAATGACGGATGAATATATTTTGCTGTAAAAAAAATGATAAAGCATAAAAAATATACAGCAGAAAAAGTAAGCAGTTTATGAAACCTGGTTTTATAAGATAATATCCATGCCACCAAAGCAGGAATAAAAGCCAGGATCAAAAAATTTCTTAAAGCAAGTACTAATAACAATCCAAATGGAATTAAAAGAATCCGTGCTATACTAAATGAGTTCTCTTTTAAGCCGTAATAAATATGGTAAATAACCAGGGCAAAGCCAAGGAAAATAATCCCGTCTTTATGAATTCCACTTGTCCAATAAATAAAGGAGGGAATTAAAAATGTCGCCAATAAAACGGTTGTCTTACTTCCCGGGAAAACATCCTTCATTACCCTGTAAAGTGCAATAGGACCAAATAAACTAATAAAGGAATAAAAAATTACGTTGACATAATAGTTGCCAAAACTAAAGACATTGAAAAGCGCTAATATTTTTAAAAAGGAATTGGATTTAAGATCGTTCCACCAGGAATGTTTCGTGCTTAAAAATCCCGAATAACCGTTTTCGTAAGTACTCCTGAACAAATTCCCAAAAAATTCCCCAGGACGATCGAGTAACAAATGGTATTCATTCAGGCTTTCGTAATGGTAGGCCCAGGTATCAACCATTTTAGCCAACTCACCATAATAAACACCAATCCAGCCATAAAAAATGCCGGCCATTACTTTTAAAAGAAAAAAAATGATCAGTTGGGCTGGGGTTAATCCGGATTTTGTAAAGAAGCTTACTTTGGTTACGAGCCATGCAAACAATACAAGATATCCACCAAATAAAATGTGCTCCAAGCAGTTATTAATTATTTCGCCGCAAAATATGTATTAATATTTAAGATTAGTGCCTGACAAATTTCTATTTGCTAATTCAATAGTTGGCGGTCTCAGCGTGCTGATTTTTATAATAGCTTTGCCGCTTTCTACACATTATGGAAGTAACCGTTAAAACCGCTGAAGAATTACGCATAACTGCAGATGAATTTGAGTTGATCAAACAAAAACTTGGCAGGGTTCCCAACTTTAATGAGCTCTGTGCTTTTTCGGGCATGTGGAGTGAGCATTGCAGTTATAAAAATTCAATTAAGTGGTTAAAAACATTACCCCGCGAAGGTGGAAAAATGCTTGTTAAAGCGGGTGAAGAAAATGCCGGTTTAATGGACATTGGCGATGGGTACGGTGTCGTTTTTAAAATCGAATCGCACAATCATCCTTCTGCAATAGAACCTTTCCAGGGTGCTGCTACAGGGGTTGGTGGTATTCATCGCGATATTTTTACAATGGGTGCAAGACCCATCGCGGCATTAAATTCTTTGCGCTTCGGAAATCTTGACGAAGAAAAAACGCAGCATTTGTTAGCCGGCGTGGTTCATGGTATTGGTCATTATGGCAATTGCTTTGGCGTACCTACAGTGGGTGGAGAAATATATTTTGAAGAATGTTACCATACCAATCCATTGGTTAATGCCATGAGTGTTGGAATTGTAAAAGTGGGCAAAACTGTTTCTGCTACTGCAGAAGGTTTGGGTAATCCTGTGATGTATGTAGGAAGTGCTACAGGTAAAGATGGAATCGGCGGTGCGTCATTCGCATCGGCAAATATTACTGCTGAAAGCACTGAAGAATTACCAGCCGTGCAAGTTGGCGATCCTTTCCAGGAGAAAAAATTGCTGGAAGCTTGTCTTGAAATTATTGAAACAGGTGCCGTTGTTGGAATGCAGGATATGGGTGCAGCTGGAATTATTTGTTCTACTGCCGAAATGAGTGCAAAAGGTGAAGTTGGGATGCGCATTGACCTTGATAAAGTGCCGATGCGTCAGCAAAATATGAAGGCCTGGGAATTATTGCTAAGTGAGAGCCAGGAAAGAATGTTGCTAGTTGTTGAAAAAGGCAGGGAACACGAAGTAGAAAGCATCTTTACCAAATGGGATTTGGAGAATGCTGTTATAGGTGAAGTAACTGACGATGGATTATTAAGCTTTTATATGCATGGAGCACTGGAAGCGCAAATTCCTGCATATGAATTGGTACTGGGTGGTGGCGCTCCACAATATGAAAGGGAATTTAAAAAGCCTGCCTATTTAGATGATTTAAAAAATTTCGATTTAAATACTATTCCTGAACCGGAAGATTTAAAGGAAGTAGCAAAGAAATTAATTCAACTTCCTTCCATAGCGTCTAAGCGCTGGATTTTTAACCAGTATGATAGCATGGTAGGAACAAACAATACTTCTACTAATGCACCATCCGATGCACCTGTTGTTGTAATGCGGGAAACCGGTAAAGGCCTGGCAATGACAGTTGATTGCAACAGCCGGTACGTGCATGCAGATCCCTATAAAGGCGCCATGATAGCCGTTTCTGAAGCAGCAAGAAATATTGTTTGTTCAGGTGGTATGCCTTTGGGAGTAACCAATTGTTTGAACTTCGGAAATCCTTTTGATCCACAAGTTTATTACCAGTTTGTACAAGCCATAAAAGGCATGGGGGAAGCTTGTATAAAATTCAATACGCCGGTAACCGGTGGAAATGTTAGTTTTTACAATCAAAGTCCTGATGGACCAGTTTATCCAACACCAACAATAGGTATGGTAGGTTTGGTAGATGACCTGGCTAAAAAAATGACGTTGGATTTTAAGCATGCAGGTGATGCGATTTACCTGGTTGGACAATCAAAGAATGATATTGGATCAAGTGAATACCTGCACAAAATTGTTGGTGTAGCATTAAGTCCTGCACCCCATTTTGAGTTGGATGAAGAATTTAATTTACAGCAAAGCGTTGCTGGTTTAATTGAAAATGATTTGATCCTTTCTGCACATGATATAAGCGAAGGCGGTTTATTTGTTACACTTTGCGAAAGTGGCTTTTACCAACATCTTGGCTTTGCAATTGAAACCAATAAAGATTTACGTAAAGATGCTTATTTGTTTGGTGAAGCACAAAGCAGGGTAGTGGTTACCGTTAGTCAGGATAAAATTTCTGCTTTCGAAAAAAACATGAAAGGCTTAGCCACTAAAATTGGCGAAGTAACAAAGGGTGAAATAAAAATTAATAACAACACCTGGGGAAATATTGAAGAATGGAAAGATTTATATAATACCGCTATTGAAAAACATTTAGCTAAAACCGTTGAATCAGAAGGTGCTTTAGCGCCTTTGTAACTAGCTAAAAAGGATCATTTTCTTTAATTATAAATGCATTAACCCCTAAAGGCAAAAAAAAGGCCGTCTGGAAAGACAGCCTTTTTAAAACTAAAACTTAAAAAACAAACTTATTTTTTAGGCATCAACACTGCATCAATAACATGAGTTACCCCGTTACTGCTAATTACATCAGCAGTTGTTACGGTTGCTCCATCAATCATTACTTTGCCGTCTTTGATACTTACTGTTAATTCCTTTCCTTGTACGGTGGTTAGTTTTTGACCATCTTTTAAATCTGCTGCACGTAATGCTCCTGGAACTACGTGGTATGTTAAAATGTTGGTTAGATCACCCTTCATTTCAGGCTTTACCAAATTGTCAACAGTGCCCGCTGGTAATTTATCAAAAGCTGCATTAGTTGGTGCAAATACGGTAAAAGGTCCTGTGCCGCTTAAGGTTTCGGCTAAACCTGCAGCTGTTACGGCTGCAACAAGTGTTGTGTGCTCGCTTGAGTTAACGGCATTTTCAACAATATTTTTTGATGGAACCATATTAGCTCCACCAACCATAACACCTTGCTCTGTAGCATTCATGGTGTCGGTTACAGTGGTTTCGGTTGTGGTCATCGAAGAATCGGTTGTAGTTGATTCTGTTGCTGCATTATCAGAACAAGAAACAATAGCAGCCATTACGGTTATAACCATTGCGAACGAAAAGAATTTTTTGAACATAACTATTTTGTTGATTTATTAAAGAACATAAGCGATTGAAAAATGTTCATTGATCTTTAAAAAAAACTTTTTATTGGCATACTTATCCACATAGAATACCATCCACTTTTTTTCCGCCGCAAAAATTGGTGTAAGTTTGCACGACCTCTAGGAACTTTTAGCTGTTCCCCCGGTCAACAGGATTAGGCGAACAGAATTACCGGATTGGAAGTGTGCGACGCAACAGAAGTTGCCATAAGCACCATCGCCGACCTCCAAAAAATCAACATTGAACTTAAAATTGTAACCATTTAATATGGCAAAGTATATTTTTGTTACCGGCGGCGTAACATCATCATTAGGTAAGGGAATTATTGCAGCTTCTTTAGCAAAGCTTTTGCAGGCAAGGGGTTTGCGGGTAACCATTCAAAAATTTGATCCCTACATCAATGTGGATCCCGGTACTTTAAATCCGTACGAACATGGCGAATGTTTTGTAACCGAAGATGGGGCCGAAACTGACCTAGACCTTGGGCATTACGAACGTTTCCTTAACATTTTTACCTCGCAGGCAAACAACGTAACAACCGGCCGTATTTACCAGACCGTAATTAATAAAGAAAGAGAAGGTGCTTATTTGGGTAAAACCGTGCAGGTTGTGCCGCATATTACCGATGAAATTAAGCGCCGTATGCTTTTGTTAGGTCAAAAAGGCGAGTACGATATTATTATTTCTGAAATTGGCGGTACGGTGGGTGATATTGAATCGCTTCCTTATATAGAAGCGATTCGCCAGTTACAATGGGAACTACCAGATGAAGACCTTTTGGTGGTTCACTTAACATTAATTCCCTATTTAAAAGCAGCAAAAGAATTAAAAACAAAGCCAACGCAGCACTCAGTAAAGATGTTGAGCGAAAGTGGTGTGTTTCCTGATGTAATTGTTTGCAGAACCGAAGAACCACTTAATGATGAAATAAAAAGAAAGATTGCTTTGTTCTGTAACGTAAAACAGAATGGGGTTATTGAGGCACCTGATGCAAGCACTATTTATGAAGTGCCTATTTTAATGATGAATGAAAAACTTGACCTGATTGTTTTAAAAAAGCTGAATATCGAAAAATTTGGCGAACCTGACCTGGTTAAATGGAAGGAGTTTTTGGATAAATTAAAATACCCGAAGGCAAAAATTACTATTGGATTAATTGGAAAATATGTTGAACTGCAGGATGCTTATAAATCAATACTGGAATCATTTATACATGCAGGTGCGATAAATGAATGCAAAGTTCAGGTTGTTCCTATTCATTCCGAATTTATTACGCCGGAAAATGTTGGCGAAAAATTAATGAACCTTGATGGTTTGCTGGTTGCGCCGGGTTTTGGGCATAGAGGAATTGAAGGAAAAATTGAAGCTGTAAAACATGCACGTGAAAGCGGGTTGCCGTTTTTTGGAATTTGCCTGGGCATGCAAATGTCAGTAATTGAATTTGGCAGAAATGTTTTAGGTATTGAAAATGCGCATTCAACAGAAATGGATCCTGATGCAGAGAATGCGGTTATCAATATGATGGAGGATCAAAAAGCCATTACGATTAAAGGCGGTACCATGCGCCTTGGCTCTTACCCTTGCGAAATAAAAGATGATACGCTGGCACACCGCATTTACGGAAAATCTATGATTGCCGAACGTCACAGGCATCGCTACGAGTTCAATAATCATTACCTGGAACAATACGAAAAAGCCGGCATGATTGCAAGTGGACGCAACCCTGAAACAGGCCTGGTGGAACTTATTGAATTATCAGATCACCCGTTTTTTATTGGGTGTCAATTTCACCCGGAATTAAAAAGCACGGTTGAAACACCGCACCCATTATTTGTTCATTTTGTAAAAGCGGCAAAAGAATATAGCGAGCGGCGTGCTTCTGCAAAAAATCCATTGTTGCAAAGCGAAATGATCTAGTGTAAAAGAAAGGTCCAGGATTTTTATTTATAGCATTACTACCTAAAAGGCTTTGACCTTGCTTTAGGCTTGTTGTTATTTAACGACCCACAATTCAACTTCTACTTATCTTTGCCGCCTTTAAAAGGGAAGCAGGGATGAAACAGCCAAATAAAAAAGGTCGCTCTGCTGAAAATCAACCATCAACAAATGAATTTTGATCGTAATACCATTATCGGTTTCGTTGTTTTAGCGCTTTTATTTATTGGTTATTTTTTTTACACAAGCAAAGAGCAGCAAGCCTACCAGTTAGAAAAGGCAAGACAAGATTCAATTATAGCAGCACAAAAGCCAAAAATTGATACTACGGTACAGCAAATCAATGCTGCAGCCGCAGATTCTTTTAACCGTGTTAAGACAGCCGGTCAATTTGGCCTGGGTGCCAATGGTACCGAGCAAATAACATCAGTAAAAACAAAACTGGTTACCATCGCTTTCACCAATAAAGGTGGTCAACCAAAGTATGTTGAAATAAATAATTTTAAAGGACAGGATAGTAATAATGTTCGTTTGGCTGCTACTGATTTTGATAAGATAAATTATACGATCAATACAGCCCCGAATCAAACAGGCGACATTGCTAATTTTTATTTTAGCGGCGGGCAGGTTGTTGCAAATGCTGATGGATCACAAACAATCACTTACCAGCTTCAATCAGCACAAGGTCAATCATTAGTGCACCAGTTTTTAATTAAGCCCGATCAATACATGATCGATTTTAATATTAGTATAAATGGCATGGGTCAGTTGCTAACAGGCAATATGCTCAATTTTACCTGGCAGAACAAAGCCCTCCAATTACAAAAAGATCTGAAATATGAAAAGCAACAATCTCATATTGCATTTCGTGTAAAGGGTAATTATGATGATGCATCTGCCATGAGCAGCGACAGCGAAACCTTTGACGAAACAGTAAACTGGGTCGCCATTAAACAACAGTTTTTCAATACTACTTTCATTGCTAAAAATGGTTTTACCTCCGGTAAAGTAGAATGGACAAGCCCTGAAACAGGAAATACTGTAGTGCAGGCAACAGCAAATTTAAAAATGCAATTACCTGCTGGTAACAGCGCTACCATTCCTTTGGCTTTGTATTATGGTCCATCAGATTATAAAACTTTAAAGCAGTATAATAACGAAATGGAGGATATGGTAAATCTTGGCAGCGGCATTTTTGCCTTTGTTAAGTACATTAACCGTTGGATCATTTTACCAGCTTTTGATTTCTTTAGAAAGTTTACATCGAATTACGGGATTGTTATTCTGCTACTTACACTGTTTATCCGTTTGGTAATTTCTCCATTAAACTATAAGAGTTATTTAAGCAGTGCTAAAATGAAAGCTTTGCGCCCCGAGATTGATAAGCTGAAGGCAAAGTACGGCGATGACAAGCAGCGTATGAGCATGGAACAAATGAAACTATCAAGGGAAGCAGGTGTAAATATGTTTGGTGGTTGTTTGCCGGCGCTTTTACAAATTCCTATCTTCTTTGCACTATTTAGTTTCTTTAATTCAAACATTGCTTTGCGTGGCGAAGGTTTCCTATGGGCAACCGATCTTTCACAATATGATTCAATTGCAAATCTTCCTTTTAATATTCCGTTTTTTGGCGATCATATTAGTTTGTTTACCATTACAGCAACATTTACCAGCTTTTTAATTTCTATTTACAGTATGAGCATGACGCCAGACCAGGATAATCCTGTTTTGAAATACATGCCTTACATTTTCCCGGTAGTTTTATTATTTGTATTTAACAGTCAGCCTGCAGCCTTAACGTGGTATTATACAGTATCTAACATTATCACACTTGCATTGCAGTTTGTAATTCAGAATTATATTATAGATCAGAAAAAGATATTAGCTAAAATGGAAGAAAATCGCAAAAAGCCAAAAACTAAATCTAAGTGGCAGGAGCGTATGGAACAAATGCAGGAACAGCAAAAACAGATGCAACAACAACGAAACAAGAAATAATTATCAACATTTTACAATCCCGTTTCACTAAAAATTGAAACGGGATTTTTGTTTACGCAACTAATTATGATATTTGATACGTCTATAAGCCGATAATCACAATATGAAAAATACTTTTACTCTTTTGTTTGTTGCGTTATGTTCTTTTTCTTCTATTGCGCAGAAGAAACTTTCTGAAGGAACAATATCTTATGATATAGTAATCAATACCGGAACAGACAAGCCAAGGGCCGCGGATTTTTTTGACGGCGCTACAAGTACTGTTTTTCTAAAAGGCCCCAAAAGTCGCACAGAAATGGTTAGTTCTCTAGGCACCCAATCAACCATTATCGATGGTGTAAAGAATACGATTTCCATTTTAAAGGAATATGGTGAGCAGAAATACATTATTCAATTAACACCTGCTAACTGGAAGGATGCTAACAAAAAGAATGACAATGTAAAATTTTCTTACGTTGATGAAACTAAAACCATCCTTGGTTATAAATGCTCGAAAGCTATCGGTAAGCTGGAAGATGGTGGTACGTTTACCGTTTGGTACACAACCGATATTATTCCGGAAAACAAAGATTTTCAATATGCAAACAAAGCATTGCCTGGCTTGGCGATGGAGTATGAGTCCATCGTGGGAAATCTTAAAGTGACCTATACTGTATCTAAATTAACGTTTGCGGCTGTACCTGCTGCAAAGTTTGACCTGCCAAAGTCTGGCTACAGAATTATGACCTACGAAGAAAGCAGGGGTCAATAAAATCAGTAAAAATTATGGATGCGGGTTGAATTTAATCTTATCAAGAATAAGTTTCTTTTTAAACGGTAAGATATAGGTTGTATTCCCTTTTTGATAGGTAACATCCCTGTTCAACATGATGTATTTCCCTTCAACTTTAGGTTGACTAATAACAGATTTTCCCCTGTAATTATAACCTGTTTTTAAAGAGAAGGTTTTGTAATTGTAAGAAGGCGCATAACCTAACAACTTGCCTCCGTGGTAGTTGCTTTTCTTGCCACCACCATCACCTAAAGTCGCAAAAGCACAAGCTGAAACAGTAATTAATACTGCCGTAGTCAACTTTCTCTTTAATGCAATCCTTGATATTTTGTCGGGTGATTTCATTTAACAGTACAAAAATAAGAAAAAACTTTAACATTTATAACCGTTCATCCAATTCTTTCTACAATATATTAACGCCTGAGGGTTATACTTTGTTATAAAAACTTGGTCTTTTTTATGTTATACCTTAAATTGTAGCAACTTTCATCATGATCACAGACCCGTATAAAAACGATAAGGAAAGTATCAAGGAGCTTTTGAAGCATTTCGAAGCGCTCCGCAACGGAAAGAATTCTATATTCCTGGAAGAGGAAGCTTTCGAAAAAATAATAGACCATTTTGATGAACAGGAAGAATTTTCTACAGCTCTTGAAGCTGCAGAAATGAGTGTTGAATATTTCCCCTTTTCCTCTTCTTTATTGATTCGCAAAGCCGATATACTTTTATCTGTTCGTAAATATTACGAGGCACTTGATGCTTTGGATAAGGCAGAAACATTCGATTCGACTGACGTAAATCTTTATGTTTTAAAAACCGATGCCTACCTCGCTCTGGACCAACAGGAAAAAGCTGTTGAAGTTTTGGAAGCTGCCATTGACCATTTTGAAGGCAATGAAAAAATGGAGCTTCTTTTTGAACTCGCCGATGTTTATGATGATTACGAGGAATTTGACAAAGTGTTTGATTGTTTGCTTATTATTTTAAAAGAAAATCCAACCAACGAAGAAGCGCTTTATAAAATTTGTTTTTGGACCGATTTTACAGGACGCAATGAAGAAAGTATTCGCTTACACTTAGGTATCATTGAAGATTATCCGTACAACGAACTGGCTTGGTTCAATCTCGCTGCCTCTTACCAGGGATTAAAGTTGTATGAAAAAGCAATTGATGCTTACCAGTATGCCATTGTAATTGATGAAAAATTTGATTACGCTTATCGCAATATCGGTGATGCTTACATCAGGTTAAGAAAATATAAAGAAGCTATTGAAGCGCTGGAAAAAGTTTTAGAGCTATCTAAACCAGAAGAAGTTATTTACGAAGCGATTGGTCATTGCTACGAAAGATTAAAAAACTTTGCGCAGGCACGTTTTCATTATCGTAAAGCTTCGCATCTAAACCCTGAGAACAGCAAATTATATTATAAAATTGCCTGCACCTATTTCAACGAAAACCAATTTATCAGTGCAATAAAGCAACTGGAAGCTGCATTGAAAATTCATCGCCTGCAAGCCGATTACAATTTGCTGATTGGTGAATGTAAAATGGAACTTGGTTTATACAAAGAGGCAATTCATTATTTTTCAACAGTGGTGCGTACCAAACCTAAGAACGTGGCAGGTTGGGAAGCTTTAATACGATGTTTGTATAGCGCCGCTTATTATACCGAAGCAAAACAACAAGTGATTGCGGCATTGCAACATACAAACAATAAACCGGTGTTCATTTATTACCTCAGTGCCATTTTATTTGCATTAGGTAAAACCAAAGAAGCATTGATGCAATTGGAAAGTGCTATACAGGTTTCGCCTAAAACATTAAATAAATTTGTTGCATTACGGCCATCTATTCTTCAAAACCAGCAAGTAGTGGACATTATTGCCAGAAACAAACGCAATCGTTCTAAATAGTTGAATAGTTAATTGACTTCCCTAATTTTGCGGGCAATTATCAAAATATAATTACCGCACATAATGAATTTTAATCTATCCCAAATTCCAGATCGTAAGTTAAAACCTCGTGCTTCCGGAATTACAATGGTAATGGACAAAGGGTTAAGTGTTGAAGAAGCAAAAAATTTTTTAAGCATTTGCCACCCGCATGTTGATATAATTAAACTGGGTTTCGGAACTTCTTTTGTAACACCCAATTTGGAAGAAAAATTAGAAATCTATCGTTCTTATAATATACCCGTTTATTTTGGTGGTACACTCTTCGAAGCTTTTCTTATCAGGAACCAGTTCGATGATTATATTTCTGTTTGCAAACAATACGGCATTAGTTACGTAGAGGTAAGCGACGGTTCCATTGATATTCCACATGCTGAAAAATGTGGTTATATAGAAAAACTAACACAACATGCAACGGTTTTAAGTGAAGTGGGTAGTAAAGATGCTGCGCACATTATTCCTCCTTATAAATGGATTGAATTGATGCAGGCTGAATTAAATGCTGGTTCTAGCTACGTTATTGCTGAAGCCCGTGAAGCCGGAAACGTTGGAATATACCGCGGAAGCGGTGAAGTAAGGGAAGGATTGGTGCAGGAAATTTTAACGCAAATACCTGCTGAAAAAATTATTTGGGAGGCGCCCCAAAAAGCGCAACAACTGTATTTTATTGAATTGATTGGTTGTAATGTAAACCTTGGAAACATTGCACCTACTGAAGTTATTCCTTTGGAAACTATGCGTATTGGTTTAAGGGGCGATACGTTTCATTTGTTTTTAAATAAAGAAACTGCAAAATGAAATTGTATGGATTGATTGGTTACCCGTTAACCCATTCTTTTTCCAAACAATATTTTTCAGATAAATTTTTAAAAGAATCAATTGCTAATTGCGAATATGTAAATTTTGAATTGGCAAATATTCAAAGTTTGCCCGATCTATTGCTGCAATATCCAAATATTTGCGGTCTCAATGTTACCATACCTCACAAACAATCTGTATTGGAATATCTTGATCAAAAAGAGATTGTAGTTGAAAGAATTAACGCCTGCAATTGTATAAAGATCGTTGGTGGCAAATTATTGGGTTTCAATACAGATGTTGTTGGTTTTAAAAATTCATTGCTCAATCAATTAGGTTCAAATTTTTCAAATGCCATTGTTTTGGGTAATGGTGGTTCTTCCAAAGCAGTTCAATATGTTTTGGAGGAATTAGGCATAAAATACCTCGTAGCATCAAGACAAAAAACGGAAAATACAATTGGTTATAATGAACTTGATAAAGAATTAATTAATGATTATCCGATCATTATTAATACAACGCCGTTAGGCATGTTTCCGAACATTGATGCCAGTCCTGAAATTCCTTATCAATACCTGTCATCAAACAACTTTTTGTTTGACCTGATTTACA
>JAKFCI010000173.1:0-5334 GCA_036676725.1 Chitinophagaceae bacterium | reverse complement strand
TTGTTGTCTTCTCCGGCCTTATAGCAGCTATTTCATGGAATTTGTTGACCTGGTGGTTTGGAATTCCCTCTTCATCTTCGCATACTCTTATTGGTGGTTTTGCCGGCGCTGGTATTGCAGCAGGTGGATTTGGCGCTGTAGATACAGGTGCCATTGGAAAAATTGCTTCCTTTATTTTTCTTGCCCCATTGGTGGGGATGCTGATCGCATACATATTATCCATTTGGTTTTTATCTTCCTTTCGAAAAGGTGTGTTGCCTAAGCTTATCTCTTTAGCAGTTATTTCACTGGTTGTTTATTTGTTATTTACAAATATGGAAACGGACCCGGCAAAAATTAAGTCGCATTACGAATCTTATATTTGGAAGGTGGTTTTTTATTCCAAAAACTTTAAATGGATTTTGCTGGGTTTCATACTTACCGTAATGGCGGTGTTTACGTTTTGGCTTAGTTCTCTAAATGCCAAAAGTGCCACCAGCTGGTTCAAACGTTTACAATTAGTTTCATCGGCTGCCTTTAGTATTGGACATGGTGGCAACGATGCGCAAAAAGTAATGGGTATTATAACTGCTGCTTTAATAGCAAACGGTTCAATATCTTCTTTTGAAGAGATGCCTAATTGGGTTCCTATTGCTTGTTACAGCGCCATTGCCTTAGGCACTATGAGTGGCGGTTGGAAGATCATTAAAACCATGGGTACACGTATTACTAAAGTAACGCCGTTTGAAGGGGTGGCTGCAGAAACAGCTGGTGCAATAACTTTATTTGTAACTGAAGCTTTAAAAATACCGGTAAGTACTACCCATACTATAACAGGAGCTATTATTGGTGTAGGCGCTACTAAAAGACTTTCGGCTGTACGTTGGGGCGTTACCATTAATTTATTATGGGCCTGGATTTTAACCATCCCCGTTAGTGCCTTATTAGCAGCAGGTATTTTTTATATATCTAAGCTCTTCATTTAATCTTCAGTAGAAAGTCCGATTTTTGCCACTTACAAATTTAAGCATGGCAAAAATTTTGGTTACCGGCGGATGCGGCTACATAGGCTCACATACTATTGTTGACCTTATTGAAAACGGGTATGATGTTGTTTGCGTTGACAATAATTCGCGATCCAGTGATTCTATATTGAAAGGCGTTGAACGCATTACGGGACGTACAATAAAGAATTATAAAGTTGACCTCTGCAATTTTGACGAGACTTTTGCCATATTCCAGGAAAATACCGATATCAAAGGCATCATTCACTTTGCTGCTTATAAAGCGGTTGGCGAATCAGTTGAAAAGCCTTTAATGTATTATGAAAACAATCTTTCCTCTTTAATTAACCTGTTGAAATGCGTACAGGAATTTAATACGCCCTGGTTTGTTTTTTCTTCCTCCTGCACAGTTTATGGCAACCCCGATGTACCATTAGTAACAGAAGAAACGCCGCAAAAACCAGCAGAATCACCTTACGGCGCTACCAAACAAATGGGCGAACGCATATTAACTGATTTTCAATTCAACAACAATACACATTGCATTTTACTACGCTACTTTAACCCGGTTGGTGCCCACGAATCTGCTATGATTGGTGAAATGCCGATTGGGCGTCCGCAAAATCTTATACCTGCCATTACACAAACAGCGATTGGCAAATTGCCAAAAATGAAGGTTTTTGGGAATGATTACAATACCAGGGATGGAAGTTGTGTCAGGGATTTTATTCACGTTAGCGATATCAGCCATGCCCATACGCTGGCTATTAAATTTTTAGAAGAAGGAAGAAATAAGCTTGGTTGCGAAGTATTTAACCTCGGCACCGGCAATGGCGTAACGGTATTGGAAGCCATTCATTCTTTTGAAAAAGTAAGCGGGCAAAAGCTCAATTATGAAATTGGTCCCCGTCGCCCCGGAGATGTAGTTGCCATTTACGCCAATAACGACAAAGCAAAAAAAGAATTGGGCTGGGATCCGAAGTATACATTAGATGATATGATTGCAACAGCCTGGAGATGGGAATTAAAGCTAAAAGAGGACGAACAATTATTTACCTCCACTCCATCACAACTTAATTAAACTAAAATTAAAAAATCTTTTTTAATCCTTTAATCTCCGTTTACATTTGCGCCCATGTTAAAAGACATTCAATCTACCGGGAAAAAAGATACGCGTAGTGGTTTTGGAGATGGTATTGCAGAAGTTGCCAGGAAAAATAAAGACGTGGTGGCCCTCACTGCTGACCTTGCCGGTTCCTTAAAATTGCAGCAATTCATTAAAGAATTTCCTGAGCGTTTTATACAGGTTGGTATTGCTGAAGCCAACATGATTGGTATTGCGGCTGGTTTAACAATAGGTGGAAAAATTCCATACACAACAACGTTTGCTAATTTTTCTACAGGTCGTGTTTATGACCAGATACGCCAGAGCGTTGCCTATAGCGGAAAAAATGTAAAAATCTGTGCTTCGCATGCAGGCGTTACACTTGGCGAAGACGGTGCCACACACCAGATATTAGAAGACATTGGTTTAATGAAAATGCTGCCGCACATGACGGTGATTGTGCCTTGCGATTATGCACAAACAAAAGCAGCAACCATGGCCATTGCAGATTTTGTAGGCCCGGTTTATTTACGTTTTGGACGACCAGCCTGGCCTATGTTTACGAAAGAGGAAGATTTTGTAATTGGAAAAGCGCAACAATTTTCTGAAGGTACAGATGTAAGCATTTTTGCCTGCGGGCACATGGTTTGGAACGCCATACAAGCAGGTGTTGCTTTACAGGAAAAAGGGCTGAGTGTTGACGTGATTAATATTCACACCATTAAGCCATTGGATGAAGAAGCGGTTTTAAGATCAATAAGAAAAACGCGTTGTGCGGTAACGGTAGAAGAACACAATATAATTGGCGGCCTGGGCGATGCCATTGCCCAGTGTGCATCTAAAAACACACCAATACCCATTGAATTTGTAGGCACAAAAGATACATTCGGAGAAAGTGGTACACCCGACCAGCTATTAAAAAAATATGGTTTGGATGTGCCGGATATTATTGCTGCCGCGGAGAAAGTGATGGGACGGAAAAATGGATAATGGCTAAGAATTGCATATTATTAAAAGCTTGTTACCCATACAGGCTTTTTTGTTGAGTAGAATTGTTGCAGCACAAGGGAGTGACACAAGGAACGATGATAGAAGTTATGTCGTTTGTTTTATAAAAAATTATCTTTATCCCTATTATAACCGTAAATCCAATACCTGATAAAAAATTTATTTAATGGCTTTGACCCAACTAGATGATGCAGAATTGCTGGTACAATTTAAAAACCCGGCAACCAAAGAAGCAGCCTACACTACAATTATAAAAAAATACCAGGAACGATTATACTGGCATATTCGCCGTATGGTTGTTGATCATGAGGATGCCAACGATGTGTTGCAAAATGTATTTATCCGCGTTTGGAATGCACTTGAGAATTTCAAGCAGGAGTCTCAATTGTATACCTGGCTTTACCGCATTGCGACCAATGAATCCTTAACCTTCCTGGAAAACCAAAAAAAGCGTTCTGCCGTTAGTTTAAGCGACGTTGAAAGCGGATTGAGCAATAAAATAAGAGCCGATAAATATTTTGATGCCAGCAAAGCCGAGTGGAAATTACAGCTGGCAATTCAACAACTGCCTGAAAAACAAAAGGTTGTGTTTACTTTACGCTACTACGATGAAATGCCTTACGAAGAAATGAGCCGGGTATTGGACACCAGCGAAGGGGCTCTAAAAGCCAGCTACCATCATGCTGTAAAAAAAATAGAAGATTATATGCTTAACCATTAAACTTTGTGAACAATTACCCGTCTTAAACCCGATAATGGACAGCCGTACTACCATACAAGAAGAATTAAAAGAGTTGAACAGTTCCTTACCTCCTGTGAAAGAGCCCGTTTTTAGTGTGCCCGATGGTTATTTTGAAAACTTTGCCGCTACAGTACTATCGAAAATTAAAGGAGAAGGTGCTGTTTCTGTTTCAGATGAATTGGCTGGATTATCACCTCTACTGGCGGGGTTATCAAAAAAAATGCCTTTATCCGTACCTGAAAATTATTTTACATCCCTGGTAAATGAAGTTCCGGTATTGATTGGCAACGAAAAGTTGCCATCAATACTTGCGGAACTCGAAAGAAAAATGCCTTACACAGTTCCGGAGGGATATTTTGAAAAACTACCGGAACAAATTTTGGCCAAGGCTTCGCCAAAGCAAGCAAAAGTGGTTTCTATTGGCAGACAGCGGTGGATGCAATTAGCGGCGGTAGCTACGGTTGCAGGAATTATTGCACTTAGCTCAATTTTGTATTTCAATAATAAAAACATTGACCCTGACTTGCAGCCCGACGCATGGATGGCTAAAAGTTTAAAAGGTGTAAGTGACCAGGCTCTTGAGGAATTTGTACAATTAACCGAAATAAATACCAGCAACCAGGTAGCTCAGAATCCTGCACAAACGGCCGAAGTGAGAACCATGCTGAAGGATATTTCAACCAGCGAATTGGATGCTTTCCTTTCGGATGTGCCGCACGATGATGACGAACTTACGATGATCAATTTATAACGACCACCAGGCAATGCTGCCATTTAAATACACATTCATGAAAAGAATTTTATACTTATTCATTTTTATAACCACGCTTGGAACTGCCTCTTTTGCGCAGGATGGCGATGGCGGAAACGGAGAAAAGATCCGTGAACGCATGGGTGAATATATTCAAAAACGGCTTGACCTTAATAAAGCAGAAGCTGATAGATTTACACCTGTTTTCTTAAATTATTTTAATGAATTAAGACAAACAAACCAGGCCTATAAAGGCGACAGGCTTGTATTGCAGCAAAAAATAGTTGACTTGCGTTTGCGTTACCGCGACCAGTTTAAACCCATCATGGGCGAAAAAAGAAGCAATGACGTTTTTAAATATGAGCATGATTTTATTAATGAAGTAAAACAACTCCGCGAAGACCGATTGCAAAAGCGCGGAGGTGTTGATCGTGCATTGAAAAGAAATAAAGGGCTGTTGCCATAAACACTAAATTCAACTATATTTGAACTGGTGTTTTTCATAGGTTAGCAACGGCCGGCTCTTTTTAGGGCAGGCCTTTTTTATAAATTAGAATTTATAAGCTGCCGCTAACAAAGCAGTAGCGGAACGTTTGGTTGGTACACTTGAATGCTTTGTAAAAATTTCTTCACTGGCATTGTCGTAACGTATTTCCGGAATAATTGTAAGATTATCTATTTTAAAATTGGCCGATAAAGTTGTTGCCAACACGTTTGCACCTTTGTTTACATTTTTGCAAACATC
>JAKFCI010000172.1:0-10988 GCA_036676725.1 Chitinophagaceae bacterium | reverse complement strand
GTGCAGCTATTACTTCTACTGTAATTGAATCTACATCGGTGCAACCCATCGCATCTTTTACCTCCACGTAATAAATGCCGCTTTGTTCCACTTTTGCGTTGGGTATAGAAATATTAGCTCCGGTTGCAGAAAAATTATTTACGCCGCGCCATGCATAGTTATTTCCGCCCTCAGCTGATAAATTAATATTAGTTCCTTCACAAACAGGCCCATCATTTATGGCAACGGCAGTTGGGTTTCCATTTATCCTAACAGTTAACTGGGGCGAAGCAATGCGGCAGGAAGCAATGTTGCTATTTGATGCTTCCACGATGGTCATACGATAATTGTACACACCAACAGCCGAACCAGGCAAAAATGTTTCAATAAAAGTATTGCTGTTTGCACCTGCAATATCTGTCCAGCTAATTCCATTATTGGTACTTTTCTGCCATTGTAAAACCGGTTGCACATATCCCGACGGTATGGTACTTGAAAATGTAAATTGCCCGCCTTTTCCCTGGCACAGATCATTATTTAATTCGTTACTTCCATTGAGCGTTACAGGTATTTGCGGGCCACAAGGACGAAAGGTTATATCATCTAATAACAAATCGTTACCGCAACCTCCCGGCGCATTATTTTTCATACGTATAATCAGGTCATTAACTCCTGCAGGTAACGAAAAGAAAAATCCATATTGCTTCCATTCGGCAATTGATGAAACACCAATACTGCCCGTGTTATTTTGCTGCAACACAGTACCATCCAATTTTTGGATAATGAAAGTAATGTTCGGCGAAATAGCTGCGCCATTACAAACACCCGGTTTAAGAACATTCATGATCCACGCCGCAAATTCAAAAGTAGTATTGCTGCATAAACCCCTTACTGTATCAACATAAAAATCTCCTGGCAAGGTAGATGCATTTACCACCATAAAATATCCGTTTGCATCACCTGTGTGATCGGAAGAAACGGTATGCCAGGTACTGCCAAAACAAGCAATGGTGCTGTTGCGTACACTATATCTTCCATCATCCGGACAATCAAAATTTACAAACTGGTAATTGGTTGTTGCGGCATTTAAGGCAGGGCCTGGATTAGCGCCTGCACCAAAAGTGGTTTTAATAACCGGATCGCCAAGGCTTCCCTGGCAAAGCTGCGCAGATAATTGCAAACCAACCAAAACACAAAAACAAATGGCAAGAAGTTTTTTAAAGATTGCTTTTTTATAGAGATAGAGTTGCCGCACTAACTGCAATAATAATTCATCCTGCGCAGGATTTATACTATTGATATACACGTATATAATCTACAATTAACCATTGCGGCAAATAAGTATTGGCGTCGGGGTTTCCCGGCCAGTTACCGCCAACAGCCAAATTAAAAATAAAATAAAAATCTTCGTTGAACGGGTAATGCGCTGCCCCCATGTCGGTTTTATTTACAGTTGCATATAGATTTCCATCAATGAACCATTTTATTTGGTCTTCTTTCCATTCAATTGAAAATACGTGGAAGGCATCATTAAAAAGGCCTGTTGTTAATGTAAAGTTGCCGCCTTTTTGTGCATTTTTCGGCCATGCCTCACCGTAATGTAATGTTCCGTGTACTTTATTCGCTTCATGTCCAATCATTTCCATTATATCAATTTCACCACTCATTGGCCACCCTCCATATTTATTTGTTTGCGGCAACATCCATAATGCAGGCCAAATACCTTTGCCTTTTGGCAAAATAGCCCTAATGTCTACCCGTCCGTACTTAAACGCTTTCTTTAAGGAGGTTACAATTTTAGATGATGTAAATTCTTTACCCTGCATGGCTTCTTTCTTTGCCTCAATTACAAGCTTTCCATCCTGGAAAAATAGATTATCCTTTCTGTCGGTATAAAATTGAAGTTCATTATTTCCCCATCCGCATAACGTTGGGCAACCATCGCCATTCTGATGCGCCCAATCTTTTGAATTTAACTGGCTGCCATTAAATTCATCAGCCCACGCCAAATTGTATCCTTCGTAAGTTACCGGTGCATCATATCCCGCATTTGAAAAATCAACCTTTGTATCATCATTTAATATGGTGATGGTTGCTGTGTTGTGTTCAAGAAGTGCGTTTGTTTGTGCAGAAAGATTGATGGTAAATTGGTCGTCTCCTTCTTTAACCTTATCGCCTTTTATTAAAACGGTAATTGTTTTTTCTTTCTGACCCGGTTTAAAATTTAAAGATTTGTTAGTTGCGGTTATAAAGTCTTCGTTAGCCTTGGCCGTACCTTCTACGGTATTATAGACAACTGTTATTGTTTTGAGTGAAGGTTTATTCAACGAGATCTTAATCTTAACAGCATTGATTCCTTTGTTGCCTTCCTGTTTTGTAACATCCTTAATAGAAATTTTTGGGAGAGTTTCAACCGGCGTAACATTAAATAAAGCAATCCAAAATATGAATAAAAAGTACATTGTATAATTTTTTTAAAATAGTGCTTGTTCGTTCAAAAACATTTTTTATTGATTAGCAGAACATAAGAATTAAACTCTTTAGCAAACACTATGAACATCTGCTTTAGACAAGATTAATATGAACTATAAAAGTTATGGTTTCCCTTCCCATTTAATTGCCTGGAATATGGCTACATAAAAGGAAAAGGCTCAAAGGATTTCTTATAATTGTTATAGCGTGGTTTATGTTTCAATTAATTATAAACTCGCACATAATCTACTTCCATCGTTGCATTACTAAAAACAGGATCAACTGGACCACCAAAAGTGCCGCCCATGGCTAGGTTAAGAATAATAAAAAAATTCTGGTTAAAGGGTAGATTACTTTTATTAATGAAGGTGTAAAAAACTTTTTCATCAACAGAGAATTTAATGATTTCTGCATTCCATTCCACCGCATAATTATGAAATTCAGTAGCCGTGGTCGGGATGACAACAGTACCGCCATCACCATTTCCACCAGAATGATTAGGATGGTGCAAGGTGCCATAAACCCTGTTTTGGTCGCTTCCCTTATGTTCCATAATATCAATCTCGCCACAGGCAGGCCAGCCCACTGCATCAATATTGTTGCCCAACATCCAAATGGCAGGCCAGGTACCAACACCAACAGGTAATTTAGCACGCACTTCTATTTTACCATACTTTGTTGAAAATTTATTTTTTGTGAGCAACCTGGCAGAGGAATAGGCACTGCCACTATAATTTTCTTTTAATGCCGTAATTTTTAATGTGCCATTTGATACACTTGCATTTTCTACACGGTTTGTATAATACTGCAACTCATTATTACCCCAGCCTCCACTTCCGGTGCCAATATCATAGCCCCACTTTGAAGCATCAGGCGCACCAGCTACATTAAATTCATCGGACCACACAAGGCTAAAAGCAACTGTTACAACAACAGGCAGCGCTTTAGAAATTTTAAGACCTGACTTACTTTTCGCTGTTACATTAACCGTGTAGTTACCCGATGCAGGATACTTGTAAATAATGACGCCTGTGGCTGTTGTTTCGTAAATACCATTACCAAAATCATAATCATACGAAACCGCATTATCTGCTGATGCTTTAAATGCCACGCTGCCACTGTTATCATTACTGACAGTTGCATTTATTATAAGATTGGCGGGTGCAACATCAGGTGTAGCATTACCGGTGTTTTTACTGCAAGAAAAAATCGATAACAGCATTAATAAAAACGTTGCACCCCTCAACTTCATAAGTAATTATTTAATGTTCCTGCTTTAAAGAATTCAATTATTATTTAACGGTTAACTTTTGGTACCAGGCATTCCCGTCAACACCGACACTTCTTAAAAACAAACTTGTTTCTGAATATTTCAATATTTCATACATAGTTCCGCCAGTTCCAAAATTGATTATTCCATTTCCCGGTACGTTAAATTGAATTCCGGATGAAACAGCACTTGTACTGCCTGAAGTAGCGTTCATAAATACAAGTTGTTTTGCTCCTGCTGTACCGATAGCATAACAGCCATCGTCACCTGAAAATCCATAAATACCTGTAGCTGCTTTAATAGAAAATGAGGTGCCTTTATTATCAATAGCCATTGATATTCTGTTGTTGGCATCTACAGAAAATGTTATCTCGTCATCATAAGCGCATGCTTCACGGGTGTTTGGCTGTGCTTCGTACCAAATGGGCGCAAACTGGTCAACAGGACCTACCCCAAAATGACCCATTGCACCCTTATCGGTTACCCATATACGTGAGGAGCCATTTGTAAGAGCGGCAATTATAGCTGCAGGAATTTCAAAAGCAACAAAAACTTTTACTTTTTTACTCACTGTTGACATAGCGCCACCTGTACCTATTGCGTTTACAGTAATGGTATAATCTGATGTTCCGGGGTTTGTATATTTATACGTATAACTGCCTGATGGAACTACCTTGGATGTACCATCGCCAAAATCTATTTTATAAGATAAAGCGTTTGCAGCACTCGCAGTAATTTCTACCGTGCCGGTACCATTTCCATTTGGGTTTGAAGCATCAACACCAATTACAGTTGTTGCAAGTGCCAGTTCTGAAGGCGCAACTAATTCGCCAAAAGAATATTTTTCTTTTTGGCAGCTACCAGAAATAAATAGCAAGCTGATTAAAAAACACGCCGGGATAATATTTCTAAACATTGTTGTTCTTTTAAAGTTAGTTAAGCCTGATGTCATCGACCAGGAATGTGAAATTTGCTGAACCATCGCCAGGGGTACCCAAATCAAAAATGAGCACAACTTTTTGGTATGATTTCGTTGCATTTATTGCTGAAAAATCAAACGTTAAATCTTCCCATTCATTAGCTTTTGTAGTGGTGACTTCTTTTTCAAAATTTATTCCTCCATCTGTAAGATTTTCTACTTTCAAGAGCACTTTTGCACCAACCCGTGGTGAGTAAACTTTCATTCGAAATGTTTTCGAAGCAGAAAAATCAATTGGGTTGTCAAGTGTGATAAAACTTCCACCCCAGGGTTGTCCGCCATTTTTTACCATACGGGCTACTTTGCCGCTGGTATTAATTCCATTGGCTTGCGGGTTACTTATTATTGTAAGATTACCACCATCAAAGTCTGTAATATTATGCGTGATCGCTGCTTCAAATGTGAGTGGAATGCTTACTGAATTTGTTGCAGGTGCTTCAAATTTTATATCATCCCAATAAAACACTTTACCATTTCCTTCATTACCAAAATCAAAAAAGATGGAAGCCATGTTGTAGGTATACGACAAATTCATTGCTGCAGTGCCGGTGGCCTGGTTTGCAAAATTAAAAACCAGCGTTTCCCATGCATTTGCAACCGTGGTTATTGCTTCCGTTTCAACAGATTTAGTATTGTCATTTTTGTCTTCAACCTTTAATCTTATGTGCAATCCTGCTGCCGGTGAATATACCCGTACACTCATTCGAGTGGCATTTGCAGTCAGAGGAATTTTCGGAGACAAACCCTGGCCCATTGTGGTACCGGCCCATGTTTGAGCACCAGTTGGTTTAGTCGTCTTTTTAACTTTGTTTGCTGCATTTGCAGGATCATTTGCATCTACAGTAATGTTCCCGCCAAAATCAATCATTGTGTAATTAACATTCGCATCATCGAAGGTGATTGGTAAAGACAAAAAACTTGAAGGCAGCGCATTAGTTAAACGAATGTCGTCGAATAAAAATGTAAAGTTTGCAGAGCCATCGCCCACCGTACCCAATTCAAAAATCAATACAATTTTATGGTATGAATTAGCTGCATTGATTGCAGAAAAATCAAACACTAAATCTTCCCAGGCATTGGCAAGTGTAGTGTTTACTTCTTTTTCAAAATTAATTCCACCATCTGAAATGTTTTCCACTTTCAATAAAACCTTTGCACCCACCCTCGGTGAAAAAACTTTCATGCGGAATATTTTATTCGCAGAAAAATCGATGGGCGCTCCTAAAACGATAACGCTTCCACCCCATGGTTGCCCGTTGGATTTAACCATCTTGGCCACCCTGCTACTGGTATTAATACCATTTGCCTGGGGGTTATTTAAAATTGTTACATTGCCTCCATCAAATCCAAACCATTCAAATACAGCAGTTGTAGATTCAAAATCCAACGGCAATAAAACAGGGTTTACAATAGTAACAGGCTTAATAACCTCTGTTGTTGCAGCGCCGCCACTAAAGGCAACTACCTTCACCTGGTAAGTTCCCACTGTAGCATAGGTATGCGTTACAGTTTCGCCTTCTAAAAATGTTACAGGTATTTCGTTAGCATCATCCCCAAAATATACTTTGAAGTTGGTTTCAAATTGGGCTTTCGCCGTTACATTAATTTTAAAGTTATTAGCCGGATCTACCGTAATCGTTGCATCTAAATTTTCCGGGGCTTTAAAAGAAACAGTGAGCTGTTGCGTTGCTTCCGAGGTTTTTCCATTTATTGAATGTCCTATCAATTTTACATTGTAAACACCCTCAGCATATTTATGCGTAATATTTTTACCTGCAACAATATTTGCAACTGCTGGTGTGTTATCACCAAAATTAACATCGTAAGAAACAGCACCAGCACCGTTTGGCGTTATGGTAACCATGCCTGTATTGTCCTGTGTAATATCAAATAAGGCTGATAATTTATCCGGTGCATTGCCCGTTTGCGCAAAGGCAACATCATCATATATTTCCTTTTTACAACTGCCCAAAACAAGCAGTAAAAAAGAAAAGCTCAGAAAATATTTATACTTGGTCATAATTTGTCTTTTTAATGTTGATTAATAACCTGGGTTTTGGGTTAAACCGGAGATATTCACTTCGCTTTGTGGAATTGGAAATACTTCATGCTTGCCCACTACAAACCCGGTTAATTTACTTGCAGCTTCACCCGTTCTGACCAAGTCAAAAAAGCGATCGCCTTCCATAGCAAGCTCAAGTCTTCTTTCACTCCATATGGCTTGTAATAATGCAGCGCCCGTTGCCGTTATATTGTGAGAAGTATTGCCAAATGCACGCTGCCTTACCTTATTCAAATATTCCTGCGCTTTTACATCATTTGGTGTTGATGACCGGTTATACGCTTCTGCGGCCATTAGTAAAACATCAGAGTAACGAATGATCCGGAAATTATTTGCATAGTTTAATTCTAATTGACCTGAAGTTTCGCCTTTACGTGGTAAATATTTTTGATTATACAAACCCGTGTTTTTATATGGCGCCACCTGGTAAGTAATATTATAAGATGGATTTGCATTTTTGTATGCTTCAATATCCAATACGGTTACATCTTTTCTTTTATCCCCTGCTTCGTATGCAGCAGCAAGATTTTGTGTTGGCAAATTCGTACTCCATCCCGGTGCGTAGGGCATAGCTGCAGAACCATTCAAACCACGGATACCATTTTGCTGCACTGCATAATTGCCTTGTCCGCGGTTATATCCACCCCAATTGTAATAAGGAGAAGTATTTGAATACTGTATTTCAAAAACTGATTCAGAACCGTTTTCGCCACTTGATAAAAAAATGGCATTGTAATCTGGTTCCAGTGTAAACGCATTTTGATTTATCACATTTTCTAGCATAGCTGCCGCATCAGAAAATTTATTTTGATATAAAAACACTTTGCCTAATAATGCCTGCGCTGCATATTTTGTTATTCTTCCTTTTTGCACTTGCACAGGTGGCAGGGATGCAATAGCGGCTGACAGGTCCGATTCTATTTGCTTATAAACATCAGCCTTTGGAGAACGCTGTAAAGTTTTGGATTCGCTTAAGCTTAAACGCTTGTCTACAAAAAGTGGAACATCACCAAACATGCGGACAAGCTGGAAATAGTAATATGCTCTTAAAAAATAAACTTCACCAAATAAACTTTCTTTACCCGCAAATTCTACTGTTTCGCCAGCAGGATTTTTATCCTTATACTGGAACATATAATTGGCACGATTTACACCTTCGTAAGCTGCCTGCCATAAATCAGTCAACGAAGAATTAACTGGCGTGTGTGAGTAATCATCAATTTGTTGTAAGGCCAATACATCCGAAGCATTTTCTCCTCCACTTACTGCATTATCAGAAGCGATATCGCCAATGGGCACTTGCTGGTTTAGCCATTGCAATGGTGTATATACACTAATTTCCATAGTGCGGTAATCACTTTCCGATTTTAAATAATCAAGTTCAGTGGTTCTAAAATCTTCCCGGGGATTATAATCTACCCACTTATTGCATGCTGTAAAAAAGGAAGCAATAAACAGCAGGGTAAATAATTTTATGATTCGATAGTTCATTCTCATAATATTTTAGATAATTATAGTTTAATGTCAAGGCCAACAGCATAGGTGCGTGGTTGCGGGTAAGCACCACGATCAATGCCTGTATTTAATATACCACCGGCTATTTCCGGATCAAAGCCCGAATATTCGGTAAAAGTGAAAGCATTTTTAACCTGCATGTATAAACGAAGATTGCTAAACAATTTGCCTGTTATTGATTTAGGGAAATTATATCCCAGCTGCAGGTTTTTAATCTTTACATACGAGCCATCTTCAACATACCTGTCGCTAACGCGGATGTTACTATTTGCATCTGTAAATGAATACCTCGGATGACGGGCATCGTTTGTTGTGCCGGGTCCTGTCCAACGTGCAAGTACATCACGAAACTTATTGGAGAAGTTTGCATTTCTTTCAAAAGCACGGTACACATCATTGCCAACTGATGCATAGGTAAAGGCAGAAAAATCAACATTCCTATAAGTAAGGTTGAATGTCCATCCCAGGGTAAAATCAGGGAAAGGATCGCCAATCTTTGTTTGGTCATCTGCATTGATGATGCCATCATTATTTATATCTGCATAACGTATATCACCAGGTACGGCACCCTGCTGTAGCGGACTTTTTGATATTTCGTCAGCGGTTTGAAATAATCCTGCAGTTTTATAGCCATAAAAATAACCCGGCGTAAAACCTTTTTCAAATACGGTTACATTTTGAGATTGCCCGTTAAAATAATTACCGCCAAATATTTTTGCAGACCCATCACTGTTGGTGGCTGTTACTTCGTTGGTAGAAGTTGTAAAAGCAAATAAAGTATTCAGCTTTAAATTTTTGGCTATGTTTTCTGTATAACTAATTGTAAGATCTACGCCACTACTTTTAGTTGAACCAATATTTGCAGTTGGAATGGGTACAGTACCGAGGTATAAAGATGCAGATGGTGTAAATAATAAACCATCAACATTCTTTTGAAAATAATCTGCCGAAACAGCAAACTTGTTATTCAGGAAATTAATATCAAAACCAATGTTTGATTGCAATTGCTTTTCCCAACGCAATGCATTATTAGCTGCAGATGCAACAGTAGAACCCGGGTAAAACACATTATTAAACGTATAGCCATTACTGTTAGCAGTAGGTCCGTAACTGGGTCCTCCTGTTTCTATACCAACAAACTGGGGGTTCACATTTTCGTTTCCAATGGAACCATAACTTCCTCTTATTTTCAATAAGTTGATAAAGTTTGAATTGAAAAAGCTTTCGTTACTAACTACCCAACCCAAGGAACCGGAAAAGAAGTTTGCATATTTATTATCCGTTCCAAATGCGTATGATCCATCGCGGCGACCAGTAAGGGAAGCCAGGTATTTATTCTGAAAATCATAATTGATCCTGGAGAAATAAGATAAGTTCCTGCGGAAATACTGGTAATAATAACCTGCCAGTGCATTTGTATTTGTTGGTGTATTAGAACCTGTGGCTGCTGTAAAATCCGCAAATTCCCATGAGTTAAAAGGAACATCCTGGCGACTTGCACCAGCTGCATTACCCGAAGTTTTTGCAATTGACAAACCAAGAACTGTTTCAAAATTGTGGTCTTGTTGTATTTTGAAATTATAGTTACCAAAGGTTTCCCAGGTATAATTAAAGTTGCTTGCCTTTTCGTGAGATACACTGTTGAATTTCCCGGCAACTTGTGATCCATCAGCATTTAAAGTATTTTCCACGTTGTTGGTTCCGTAAAAAACCAATGGCGAAAAAGACCTTGCATTATTATCATATTTTGTATAACCAAACCTGGAAGTAAGTTTCAAATTCTTAAATACATCATATTGTAATTCAAACTTGCCGTATAATTTATTACCAGTACTATTATTATAAGTGTTTTCTAACTTGGTTAACGGGTTAAAAATTTCCGATAACAAAAGATTGCTGAATCCATATTTTCCCACCGTGTTTGGAACATTATTTAAAACAGGAACGGTCGGATCGAAATTTAACGCACTACCAATTACGCTATTGAATGAATTTTCCTGGACTCCTTTTGATTCGAGTATTACTCCTGTAGCATTTACAATGAATTTAATTTTAGGTGCAATGGCAAAATCCAGGTTAGCAGTAAAGTTGCCGCGGTTAAAACGAGATTTATCATTTCCGCCTACAATACCACCCTGGTTTAAAAAACCTCCAGATAGAAAATAACCCAATTTATCGCCACCGCCGCGTGCAGAAATATTGTGCGATTGGAAACTTGCGGTTTTAAAAACCTCGTTTTGCCAATCGGTACCCACTCCAATTATGCTCAAATCAGGAAAAATAACATTGCCTCCACTAACAGTACTGCCTTCATTAATAATAGCCGCATATTCTGTTGCATTCAACACGCCAATTGTATTCATTACTTCCTGCCTGCCATAATTGGAACTTATATTGATTTCTGTTTTGCCATTTTTACGTCCGCTTTTTGTAGTAACTACAATAACGCCGTTACCACCCTTTACACCATAAATTGCTGTTGTAGCTGCATCTTTTAAAACCGTTATGGACTCTATGTCTAATGGATTTATAGAATTGAAGTCCGTCAATGTTTGCGGAACACCATCGATAATCACAACCGGATCGGTGCCTGAAAAAGAAGGAATACCCCTGATTAAAACGGTAGGTTTTGAACCTGGCGCTCCTCCCTGGATTACATTTACCCCGGCAGCTTTGCCCTGCAAGGCTTCTTCTGCCCGAACCGGAACCAG
>JAKFCI010000171.1:0-3272 GCA_036676725.1 Chitinophagaceae bacterium | reverse complement strand
TACATTATGCTTACCCGCATAAATTCCCGATGGATATTTTAGATGTCATGAAGGAAAGGGATAACATTTGCAACTACCTGGATATGCCTTTGCAACATGCGGCTGATAATATGCTGAAAGCCATGCGCCGCCAGATCACCAGGATTGAGATGGAAGAATTGTTGCAACAAATTAGAGAAACGATTCCAGGTATTTGTTTGCGTACTACACTGATCACAGGATTTCCCGGCGAAACGCTGGATGACGTGGAAGAAATGAAAGGCTTTTTAGAAAGACAACGATTGGACAGGGTTGGAATTTTCACGTATTCTCATGAAGAAAATACTTCTGCTTTTGATTTAATTGATGATGTACCTGCCGATGAAAAACAACGCCGTGCAGAAGAAATTATGGAAGTGCAACAAGAAATAAGTCTTGAAAAAAACCAGCAAAAAGTAGGACAAACACTCAAAGTATTAATCGATAAAAGAGAAGCCGGTCGTTATTTAGGTAGAACAGAATTTGACAGTGTTGAAGTAGACAATGAAGTGATCATTCAAACACCAAACAAATTACAGACTGGCAATTTTTACAATGTAAAAATTACAAAAGCTTTTGATTACGACCTGGAAGGGGAGTTGGTTTAGTGTTACTAAAAGGACCAATAGTTATCCATAGTGGCACCCTCAATCATTACCCAAACCTTTGATGGTGATTTTAGGAATGTCTTTTCTACAAGGGTAAGAAAACTCTGATCGCATCTTTTTTGGATCATCTATGGTCTCGTAAAAATCATCAAGAAATTTCGCTGTCGATTTTTTATATTTCGCACTGAGCATTTCATTTGATGCATACAAATTATATACATCTGGTTTTAGCCGTTGAAAAGTTTTAATCACTTCGTCCATTGTTTTCCAGTCCGTAATGCAATAGCCGCGAAAGCGTCTTTCCTGGGTAGATCGTAATTCTAATTGTTCCGGGGGCAATGCATAAGGCGCATTTACAATGCCTGAATGATCAAAATCGTAAGGTACCACGGATGGAATGCTTAAAGAGTCGAAAGCGATGATCCTGATATTATGTAAAAACGGAACCGACCAATCGGTATTTCCAATCATGTATTGAAAAACGGCCATTTTTAAAAAAGTTTCGGTTTCTGTCTGTTCCCCTTGAATATTTTTCGATTCCAGTATTTTGGTTTTGTTCCTTTTAGCCATCTGCTTATCCTCTTCTAAAAGTATACTATAGAGATCTGTTTCTTTTTTCTTTTCGGAATCGTAAAAATTTACGTTCACCATTCTGGCTCTAAAACTTTTTGGTGTAATAAGATTGTACAGTTTATATACCAGGTATTCACGCACAATAAATTCTTTGTCGCCGCAAGGCATAACCAATTTCGTTTTGTCCTGGTCTTCAAACATGGAACCTGCACTTGTGATTTTTTGAAAATTGAGCAGGATAGGCGGGTAGGTGCAATTTTCTCTCTGACGCCTGAAATTGCCTCTTGTTTTTGCTTTTAATGGTATGGAAACATCTTTTCCATCATCGCCAACATAATTTAATACCAATGGGTGGTATTTTGGATTGTCACCACGGTCGCTGAACAATTGTTTGATGTTGCCGGAAAGTTTTATTTTAAGAATATCATCTTTTTCAAAAAGATCAGTAGAAGTGGGTTGAAAGTTTTGTGAAGCAATTATATCATTGGTCGGGGCAGAATATCTTCCGAAGCTAAAGCACCAAACTGCGGTTGCGAGGATTGGTAGAAAGAACTTCATAATAAAGTTTTGGACTCTTAAGTTACTAAATTGAAATGATTGGATGTGGAAATTGTTTTATATAAGATGATGAAAATTGAAGATTTTCATTTTTAAAAAGTCTAGGACAATAAAAAATCGCTAGCCAGGACCTGCTAAAACGCCTTCAAAACCGGATGTCCAGATAATCGGAAAATCAGCTAACTTACAAGTGCAAAAAAATTACCATGAAACGATGGTTACCATTCCTGCTCTTTTTTTGTTTTAATTTCTTTACGCAAGCCCAAAATATTCAACGCCCCAAATTAGTGGTGGGTATCGTTGTAGATCAAATGCGATGGGATTATCTAAATCGTTTTAATGCCCGTTTTGCTTCAAATGGAGGTTTTAAGCGTTTGCTATCAGGAGGCTTTAATTGTAAGAATACTTTTATTAATTATACGCCAAGCTTAACTGCCTGCGGGCATGCAAGTATGTATTCGGGTTCGGTGCCGGCTGTACATGGCATTACCGGTAACGATTGGTGGGACAATAAAGCGGCCGCCTATGTTTACTGCACCCAGGATACGGTAACAACGGTAGGTAATAATGGAGCTGCGGGGCAAATGAGCCCGGTAAATATGCTCACCACAACTATCTGCGACGAACTTCGGTTGGCTACCAATAAGCAAAGTAAAGTAATAGGTATTGCGTTAAAAGACAGGGGCGGAATTTTGCCTGCCGGGCATACGGCAAATGCCGCTTATTGGTATGACAGTAAAACCGGGCAATGGATCACTTCTTCTTATTACATGAAAAGCCTGCCGCAATGGGTAGTTGATTTTAATTCGAAAAAACTAGTAGATAGCTTTTATAAATTAGGTTGGAACACTTTATACCCGATTAAAACCTATACGCAAAGTACAGAGGATGAAAAAAATTACGAAGTCAAAGCTTTTGGTGCGGCAAACAAAGGGTTTCCCTATGACCTGAAAATGTTTGCCGGTGTAAATTATAATCCCATTCTTGCCACACCGCATGGCAATACTTTAACTACCGAATTTGCTAAGTCCATTATCATTAACGAAGAAATGGGTAAAGATTCAGTTACTGATTTTTTAGCCATTAGTTATTCTTCACCAGATTACATTGGCCACTCCTTTGGTACCAATGCAATTGAAATAGAAGATAATTATTTGCGCCTGGATAAAGAGTTGGGCGAATTTTTTAATTACCTGGATGCCCGTGTTGGAAAAGACCAATGGCTTTTATTTTTATCTGCCGATCATGGTGCTGCGCAAGCACCGGGCTACATGAAAGAAAATAAAATTCCATCAGGCCATTTTGATAATATTCCTATTACAGAGAAATTAAATGTAGCCCTAAATCAAAAATTTAATAAACAGGATCTTGTATTAGGAATTATTAATTACCAGGTGGTGCTCAATTTAGCATTGATCGATACAACGACCACTATCAAATTGGCAGATATAAAAAGTTACATACTCAATTATTTATCTAAACAAGATGCGGTTGAAAGAGCTTTTGCTCTTGATG
>JAKFCI010000170.1:0-13544 GCA_036676725.1 Chitinophagaceae bacterium | reverse complement strand
GATCTTGATTTGTTAACAGGCTCAGGTGGTAATCATCACGCGGTAAATAGTTTTGAATTACAAAATCGTTTATACAAGAACGATGGTAAAGGGAATTTTACATTGACGCAAAATGCTTTGCCTTCAAGTGGCATGAATACTTCGGTAATTATTGCTAATGATTATGATGGAGACGGGGATGAGGATCTATTTGTAGGCAGCAGGAGCGTGCCACAGAGCTATGGCGTCGACCCTCAAAGTTTTATTTTAAATAATGATGGAACCGGTAAGTTTTCAGATGTAACAAAAAAATTAAATGATGTCATTGGAACAATAGGAATGGTGACATCAGCGGTTTGGGCTAATATTAACGGAGATGAAAAAAAGGAACTTGTTATAGTTGGAGAATGGATGCACCCTCGCATTTTTAGTTTTACCAATAACCAGTTTATTGAGCTGAAAACAAATTTATCAACCAATGCCGGGTGGTGGCAAACTGTTACGGCAAGCGATATTGATGGAAATGGAAAAGAAGATTTATTGTTAGGTAATATTGGCGAAAATTTTTATTTGCAGCCCAACGAAAAAGCCCCGGTAAAAATGTGGATCGCGGATTTTGATAATAATGGTTCAATTGAAAAAATAATTACAAGAACGATAAATGGAAAAGATGTTCCGGTTTTTTTAAAAAAAGAATTGACTGACCAAATAGCTTCATTAAAAAAGCAAAATTTACGGCATGATGATTTTGGTAAAAGGTCGATACAGGAATTATTTCCAAATGGTGAACTGAAGAAATGCATTGTGAAGCATTTCAATTATTCAAGTTCTGTAACTGCATTTAATAATGGTGATGGAAACTTTACAGTGAAACCATTGCCTGCACAAGTACAATTCTCTTGTGTAAATAGCATTCTTGCCACAGACCTGAACACTGATGGAAAAAAAGACCTGATTATTGGAGGAAACAAATTTGGTTTTCAGCCCCAGTTTTCGAGGTTAGATGCGAGCTATGGAAATGTTTTATTAAATACAGGAAACGGGAATTTAAAAAATATTTCATTCAAAGAGTCGGGAATAAGTATAGAAGGTGAGGTGAAAGATATTCTTGAAATTTTAGGAAAAAAGAAAAGACAAATCTTGTTTTTACGCAATAATGATTTTCCTGTGCTCTATCAAATTAAATAATGTTGTTGTAGATGATCGCGAAGCATAAAATATTTGTATTTGGATTTTTACTGGTTGCTTTATTTGTAAGCTGAAAAAAAAAAAACATCAATGGTGAGCAGCCATTATTTGTCGCATTAGATCATTCAGCAACAGGACTAAACTTTTCTAATAATCTTAAGCCAACTGCAGATTTCAACATGTTTCATTATATGTATTTCTATAATGGAGCTGGTGTTGGTGCTGGTGATTTTAACAACGATGGTTTGATCGATCTTTTCTTTTCATCTAACCAGGCGCAGAATAAATTGTTTTTAAATAAAGGCGCATTAAAATTTACGGATGTTACTAAATCTGCTTCAATTCCTCAGGATGGGGGATGGTCAACAGGTGTAAGTATTGTTGATATTAATAACGATGGCTTACTTGATATCTATATTTCAAAAGTTGGTAATTATGAAAGTTTAAAAAGTAAAAACCAATTGCTGGTTTGCCAGGGAATTAAAAACAACATTCCTTATTACACAGATAAAGCAAATGAATATGGACTAGACTTTTCTGGTTTCACTACACATGCTGCGTTTTTCGATTATGACATGGATGGTGATCTTGACTGTTTTTTATTGAACCATTCAATTCATCAAAATGGATCTTTTGCGCCGCGGGCAAACTTTTTAAATACCTACCATCCTTTATCTGGCGACAGGCTTTTTAGGAATGATGGAAAAACATTTACAGATGTAACGAAAGAAAGCAAAATAAATAGTTCGGCAATCAGCTATGGTTTAGGCATTGCCATTTCTGATATCAATATAGATGGCTACCCCGATATGTTTGTTGGAAACGATTTTCATGAAAATGATTATTTATACATAAATAAGCAAAATGGAACGTTTGCAGATGAATTAACGGAACGGGTTATGCATTCAAGCCAGTATACTATGGGTGTTGATGTAGCTGACATTAACAATGATGCACAACCTGAAATAATCACAGTTGATATGCTTCCTTCTGATCCTTATATTTTAAAAAGGTCACTAGGCGAAGACGAATACAATACTTTCAATTTAAAAGTCAACTATGGTTACAACCATCAATATTCCAGGAACAACTTGCAATGGAACCGGGGCAATGAAATGTTCAGCGAGGTAGGGTTATATTCCGGAATTGCGGCCACAGACTGGAGCTGGGCGCCATTGTGGATGGATTTTGATAATGACGGTTTAAAAGATCTTTTTATATCCAATGGAATTCCCAGGCGCTTGAATGATATTGATTACGTAAGTTTTATTTCAAATAGTGAGATCCAGGAAAAAATCAGGACCAATACTATTGAAGAAAAGGATATCCAGTTAATCGATCGCTTTCCACAAATAAAATTGCCAAACAAATTTTATAAAAACAGTGGCGATCTTTTATTTAAGGATCTGGAATCAGTTGTCGGTAAAAATAGAGACACTTATTCAAATGGTTCTGTCTATGCAGATTTAGATAATGATGGTGACCTGGATATTGTCGTCAATAATATTGATGATCCGGTATTGGTTTATGAAAATAAAAGCAATGCTACAAAAGACCAGCACTTTACTTCGATAAAATTGGTTGGCCCAGAATCCAACATAAATGCGCTGGGTTCCAAATTATTAGTTTATACAAACGGCTCTATCCGGTCTTATGAAAAATATCCCGTACATGGCTTTCAATCCAGTATGGAAATACCCTTGCATATTGGCTTAACCAATACAATCGTGGATAGCATGATTCTTATTTGGCCGGATAATAGTTTTCAAAAACTAAATTATAGCATTGATACTATTTTCACAGTTTCATATAAAAAAGGCTTGCCTGCTTTTAACTATGAAAAATTAAAACCACAAATAAAAAACACCCACGTTTTTGAAAACATTACAACTGAAGTTGACCTTAATTTCATTCACGAAGAAAATCCGTTTGTTGAATTTGACCGCGAGCCATTAATTCCTTTTATGGTTTCAAAAGAAGGACCGGCGTTGGCGATAGGCGACTTAAATGGTGACGGGTTAGATGATATTTTTTTTGGTTCTTCACGACGTAAAAAAAGCAAAATATATTTTCAAAATTCTTCCGGTAAGTTCCAATTATCAAAACAACCAAACTTAGATAATGACAGCACTTTTGAATTTGTAGATGCCTGCATTGTTGATGTTAATGGCGATAAAAGAAATGATTTGATTGTTGCCAGTGGGGACAATGAATATTTTGGAAATGATGTTCATTTAACGCCCAGGATTTATCTTAATAATGGTGAAGGTGAATTTAAATTTTCATTGTCCGCCATCCCACCTATTTTTTTGACGGCATCCTGTATTGTTCCCACTGATTTTAATAATGATGGCGCAATAGATCTTTTTGTAGGAGCCAGGGCAGTACCCTGGGAATACGGTCATATTCCGAATTCATATTTATTACAAAACAATGGGAAAGGACATTTCAAAGATGTAACAAAAGAATTAGCGGTTGGCCTTTCAAAAGCGGGTTTAATTAAGCATGCCGTTTGGAATGATATTGATAGCGATGGTGATAACGATCTATTGCTTTCTTTGGAATGGGGTGGTATAAATGCTTTTATAAACACTAATGGAAAATTCGTTCAAAAGCAACTGACAGGAAAAAACGGTTGGTGGAATTTTTTACTACCACTTGATGTTGATGGAGATGGAGACATGGACCTTATTGCGGGTAACCAAGGATTAAATAGCAGGATCAAACCTTCTGAAAAAGAACCTGCCCATTTATATTATAATGATTTTGATGACAATGGAAAGAGGGAACAAATATTTACGCATTACCTAAATGGCAAGGAAATTCCTTTTGGCAATAAAGATGAATTACAAAAACAAATTCCTGAAATAAAAAAGAGGTTTTTGTATGCTGAAGATTTTGCAAAAGCTAATTTGCGTGAAATTTTTACTGAAAAAAAATTGAAGGAGGCAGATGTACTAACCGCTGATTATTTTGCAAGTTCCATTTTGATAAATGATGGTAAATTAAATTTTTCAATAACGCCATTGCCATGGCAGGTTCAATTGAGTCCATTAAAAACAGCGCTCATCATAAATGCCAACAACGATAATTTACCTGACGTATTATCATTTGGAAATTTTTATGAAAACCAGGTTCAGATTGGCAGAAGTGATGCAGATTATGGAACACTATTAATAAATAAAGGAGGTGGAAATTTTAATGCGCAAAACCTTAACGGGGTTATAGTTAAAGGTCAGGTTAGAAAAGCAAATAAAATAAGAATTGGGAAGGAGGAAGCGATTGTTTTAGCACGTAATAATGATAGTGCTATGGTGATCAAAAAAATTAAGTAATCGTTTATTAAAGGTTATTAAAATACAATGCCTGGTCTTTAATAAATTGGATAGTAAAGTTTTGTTATCCATTTAGCACTATCTGGTTCCATCATACGGTCTGTTAATAGCGATTGATAGGGAATAGCTGGCGCTACCAATTGATAATCTGTAGCATAATTATTAAGATTCCTAATCGCTTTTTCAATCGTTTTCGTACCACCTTTTACTTCAGCTACTAAAATGTTTCCAGGTATCATTCTTTTAAAAGCAATGCTATTATTATCTGGCAAGGCTTTATTTACAGGAACAGCAACAGTTACTGCAAATTGATTATTACTTAGTGGTGTGATGTTTAACATGGGATAATTTACTGAGGCAGCTTTTTGATTCCCAATATAATTTTGCAGAATTTTAATCATGTCATAATAAAATTCTTTTTTGGGGTATTCCTTCGTCGTGGTTTTTGTTGTTACAAGCAATGTATCGGTTACCATTGTCCTTTGAACATTTAAACCATAAATATTTTCTTTTTTAATAACGAATTCCTGCAGGGAAGCTATAATGCTTGCCATGCTTTCATGAATTTTTTGTGCATGAAAATATTGCTGAATGCGCTTAACAGGATTTTTACTTGATATTAAAGTTGTACTCCATTCCAACGCTGTAGAATCAGAATTTATTTCGGATAGTGAGATAACGCTTTTTAAGTTTTCTTCTTTATGATTTATACCTACATAAACCACATCAAGCACACCTGGTTTAAATTGAAAACCTGTATTGTTGAAAATTATATTTAGACCATTATCAATTGTTGCTGATGCACCAGGCGTTACCAGGTATTTCTGCATGAGATCTTCCTGTGAAAGACATCTGTAAGCCGTTCTTTTATTTGCCTGTAATAGGCCAACCTTTGTGATCTTAATATTATTGGGAATTAATAATAAAGAAGAAATCAAACCAAGAATGATAACAACTAAAACCAGTAACAATATTTTTTTCATATTCCGGAAGTAATCAATTCTCTAAATTAAATGCCTTTTATAGATTGGCAATAATTATCTATCCATTCATCTGATTGTATTTGTGTAAATTAGTTGCAACGATAATAAATATGAGAATATTCAGCCTTGTCTTTTTATGCATCTTCTTTTCGTTTACAAATAAAATAAATGCACAAGATCCCTGGATCATCAAAGCCGATAAAATAGATCCTTCGAATTATTACGGTGTTACGGTTGCCAATGGTATGATCGGTATTGTGTCTTCTCCTGAACCATTTAAAGTGAAAGATGTTGTGTTGGCCGGCGCCTATGATAATTATGGTCGCGGACGTGTATCGAACTTCCTCCGCAGTTTTAACCTGTTGAATATGTATTTGGATGTGGATGGAAAGCGACTGAATGCAGCTTCCGCTACCAATATGAAACAGGAATTAGATATGCAGAATGCAAGCTTTACCACTTCCTTCGATTACCTGGACAAAGGCACGGTTACTTATACTTATTATTCTTTACGCCAACTACCATTCACAGTATTAATGGATGTAACCATTACAGCCAAAAAAGATATTTCCATTGCCGGTAGTTCCGTAATGGAAGCGCCAGATGCTTTGCGTGATGTCCAGAATTATTACAATGAAATTGACAGGCCGCATGTAGTTATAAGTTTGCTCACATCTTCGGCCAAAAGTCCGACAGGTAAATTATTAATGTGCGCATCCAATACATTTTTATTTAGCGAAGAACATGGACATGAACCAAGGGTGATTCATGAAATGTGGGATAACAATATGCATTTAATGAAATTTGGTAAAAAGATCAAAGCCGGGGAAACCTATCGTTTTTCAATTGCCGGATCATCCATCACAAGTGCGCATCATGACGATCCGTTGAACCAGGCAGAACGCTTAACCATATTTGCAAAATTAGAAGGTCGCGACAGGCTTTTGGCTTTTCATAAAAAGAGATGGGAAGAACTTTGGAAAAGTGATATAAAAATTGAAGGCGATGCACAGGCACAACAAGATGTGCACAGCATGCTGTATCATTTGTATTCATTTGTCAGGGAAGGAACTTCAAATTCAATTTCGCCAATGGGCTTAAGCGGGTTAGGTTATAACGGCCACGTATTTTGGGATTCGGAACTATGGATGTATCCTGCTTTGCTGGTAATGAAACCTGAATTAGCCAAAAGCATGATCGAATATCGATATGAACGACTAGAGGCTGCCAGAAAGAACGCATTTACCAATGGTTATAAAGGGGCGATGTTCCCATGGGAAAGTGCTGAAAGCGGTGTGGAAGAAACCCCTGTGTGGGCTTTGAGCGGACCTTTTGAACACCACATTACTGCCGATGTAGCAATTGCAACCTGGAATTATTATGCTGTTACACAGGACAAGGAGTGGTTACGAACTAAAGGTTGGCCGATCCTTTCTGCTACCGCCGATTTTTGGGCAAGCCGTGTTGAAAGAAATGGTCCGGGTAAATTTGAAATAAGAAACGTGGTCGCAGCAGATGAATGGGCGGAAAATGTAGATAATAATGCATTTACAAATGCAGCTGCTAAAGCTAATCTTCAATATGCAACGCAAGCCGCCGCTATTTTAGGTATTGCTGCGGATAAAGATTGGATGCACGTTGCCAATAACATTCCTATTTTAAAAATGGAAAATGGCGTTACAAAAGAACATGCTACCTATAAAGGTGAAGGGATTAAACAAGCCGATGTCAATCTTTTGGCTTATCCATTAAAAGAAATTACAGATCCAAAACAAATACAAAAAGACCTTGAATATTACGAAACACGAGTGCCCGATGAAGGAACACCTGCTATGACACAGGGTGTTTTTGCCTTGTTGCATGCAAGGCTTGGTAATGCGGAAAGAGCATATCATTGGTTTAAAGATGCTTATCAACCAAATTTAAATCCGCCATTCCGGGTTATTGCTGAAACAAAAGGGGGCACCAATCCATACTTTGCAACAGGGGCAGGTGGTGTGCTTCAAGCTGTTCTGATGGGTTTTGGAGGATTAGAAATTACACCTAAAGGACTAATCCAGGTAAAATCTGTATTGCCCAAAAACTGGAAAAGCCTGACTTTGACGGGGGTTGGTCCTGAAAAGAAGTCTTTTACAATTAAGTAAAATTTCTTACCTTTTTGCCGAAATTTGACTGGTTGAAACAACTCGCTGCAATAGTATTCCTTTTTGTCCTTGCATTTAACTTTGTTGGATACCGCTTTTTGTTTTCCTATCTGCAAAACAATAGCACTGCTGTATTAGAAAAAAAATTGGATAAACAGGACTACAATGATGGAGATTTAATCTCGATTAAAACCCCATTGAACTTACCTTATTATTCCAGCTCACCAGATTACGAAAGAGTTTCTGGTTCTATAAAAATTGATGGTATTTATTACGAGTATGTGCAACGCCGGGTTTACCAGGATACGCTGGAATTACTTTGCTTACCAAACGATGCAAAAACAAAATTGCACGAAGCCAGTAACGGGATTGCAAAGTCATCTTCGGATTTCCAAACAACTGATCAAGGCAAACACGGTTCTTCTGTTTTAAAAATTAGTTTTCCCGATTTGTTTCACCAGGCTGATGCAAATCTTTCAATTGCAACTTCGATCTTAAGTAAAAATTATTTTTTTTCAAACAAACGCTTTTTTCTTCCGGGTTATTCTTCCAACCCAGATCGGCCCCCGCAATCAATGCAGTTTATTTAATATTCTTCTTGCATTGAATCTCTAAACTTCGAAAGTAAAAATGAAAAAATTTTTCTACCTGTTTTGCATGGCAGTTTGCGTATTTGCCTGCAAAGAAAAAGATTATACCAAGTATACAAGCGACCCGGTTCTTTATAGTAAAACGGTTAAGAAACTAAATGACGTTGTACTATACAATAACTTTTCGCCAGTAATTGCTTCGCGAAATTATGCCTATGCCAATATAGCTGCATACGAGTGCATAGCTGCCGGCGATAGTAGCTACCAAACACTGAGTGGTCAAATAACACACCTGCCACAAATGCCTAAGCCAACCGCTGGTTTAAAACTAGATTATAACCTGGCGGCCTTGTTATCATTTGTAAAAGTGGGTAATGCGGTTACATTTCCCGAAGGTGTTTTAATGGATTACTACGATGCACTTAAAGAAAGTGCTGATAGTGCAGGTATGCCATCAGATGTTTTAAAAAATACGGTTGCATTCAGCGATACCATTGTAGCAACTATTTTAAAATGGAGCAAAGGCGATAACTACGCAAAAACACGCAGTGCTGAAAAATATACGGTGAAGCAGGAAGATGGCAGATGGATGCCGACACCTGCTGCCTATATGCAGGCTATGGAGCCTTTTTGGTGCGATATTCGGACACTGGTCGTTGATTCCGCTTCGCAATTCATTCCACCGCCGCCACCAAAATACAATATGAATGATACTTCATCAGCTTATTGTAAGGAAGTGATGGAAGTGAAAACAGTAGTGGAAAATTTAACGGACGATCAAAAGCACATTGCAGAATTTTTTGATGATAATCCATTTAACCTGCATATACAAGGGCACGTAATGTATGCTACTAAAAAGTTTTCACCTCCGGGCCATTGGATGAATATTGTTGGCATTGCAGCTCAAAAATCAAAAGCAGATTTTAATAAAACCGTTGCAGCTTATACAGAAACATCTATTGCTTTATTTGACGGCTTTATTGCCTGTTGGAAAACAAAATATGTATGCAATACAGTACGCCCTGAAACAGTGATCAATAAATTGCTTGATCCTGCCTGGCAGCCTTACATTCAATCACCGCCTTTCCCTTCTTATATAAGCGGGCACTCCGTAATATCTGCAGCTTCAGCAGAAACAATGACAAAATACTTTGGCGATAATTTTTCTTATCGCGATTCTTCTGTAAGAGAATTTGGCATTCCGGACAGGAATTTTAAATCATTCAGAGAAGCAGCATTGGAAGCTTCATGGTCAAGATTATATGGCGGCATACATTTTCGTAGCGACCTGGAACAAGGAAACCTTGTTGGTATCAGGATCGGGCAGTACATCGCAAACAAATTAAATTTAAAACGTTCTTCAAATCAAATTTCAAGCAACACAAAATAATGTTTATGAAAAAAATAATTTTTATAGTTCTTCTTTCTATAACGTGGCATTTATCAAATGCCCAAGGTTGTGTGCCTATTCGTAGCAATGGTGCTACATGCGCAATGACAGGTGCTCACGAAGAGGGAATGGGAAAACAAGGCGATTGGACCTTAGGCATCAATACCCGCTATTTTAAATCCTATAAACACTTTGTAGGTACAGAAGAACAACACGAAAGAGTAGAAGCTGGAACAGAAGTGATCAACCATAGTTTTTCTACAGAATTCGCCTTATCAAAACGTCTTGGCTCACGGTGGACGGTAGGTTTTTTTGCACCTTTCATAAATAATATTCGTTCTTCTATGTACGAGCATTATGGCAACGCCAGCAAAAGCCCGCTTGCACGTCGCGAAACCAAATCATTTGGCATTGGTGATGTTAGATTATCAGCCAATTATTGGTTAATTGATCCGGCAAAAAACACCAAAGCAAATGTGCAGGTAGGTGCAGGTTTAAAATTACCAACAGGCGATTATCGTTACCAGGATTATTTTCATAAAAATGATACGACAAAACTTTTTGGTTATGTTGACCAATCAATTCAATTGGGAGATGGCGGAACCGGTGTTACAACTGAGTTGAATGCTTTTTACAAGATCAATAATAGCTGGAGTGTATATACAAATGGATTTTACCTGCTTAACCCACGCGAACAAAATGGTGTATCTACAGCAAGAGGTGGGATTCCTTCACCAACGGCCCTTGCTTATGGTACCGATGTTATGAGCGTTCCGGATCAATATATGTTTCGAATGGGCGCCAACTATTCATTCAACCGATTTTTTGTTTCCGGTGGTATGCGCATTGAAGGCGTGCCTGCAGAAGATTTGATAGGTGGAAGCTATGGATTTAGAAGACCCGGTTATGTACTTTCTGTAGAACCTGTTGTTGCATACAGCATTAAGAAAACACAACTTTACCTGTCAGTTCCTTATGCTGTAGAACGCAATCGTACACAAAGTGTAGCAGATAAAATCAGGACACAAAAAACGGGTGTCTATGCCCAGGGCGATGCTGCCTTTGCAGATTACACGGTTAATCTTGGTGTCTTGTTTAATTTAAAATGAGCAAGTGCTTGTCGAGAATAAAAAAATTAAATGCCGGCAAACTGCCGGCATTTTTATTAGAGTAAAATTTTAAGAAGGTTAAAGTAGTAGCCCAAGCAAACAGGTAAGGTATTATTAAGTATCTTTTATCCCTCAAAATTGTAATAACAACATCACCTATAATTCATGAAAAGAATCCAAAGTTTTTTCATCGCATTCCTGTTAATAATTCAGGTACATGCGCAAAAAGTACAAACCCCTGACCTAATCTGGAAGGAGCTATTTACAGAAGTGCAGTTAAAAAGAATTTTCCCGGATAATAAAACCTTTGTAGATGCTGTACCTAAATTTTCGCCGGAAACAATTTTAAAAAAGTACAATGCCGGTAAGGCGACGGATTCAACATTTGACCTGAAAGCATTTGTTATTGAGCATTTTACTTTGCCGCAAACACCTTCGGTAAAAGTAGAGCAAGACCTTGCATTGAAAGTGCATATTGAAAAACTTTGGGAAACATTGCAACGCCGCGCAGATACCAACAAGGCCTATAGTTCTTTACTGCCATTACCAAAACCCTATATAGTGCCAGGCGGCCGCTTTCGGGAAATTTATTATTGGGACAGTTATTTTACAATGTTAGGATTGGTGGAAAGCAAGCGCTTTGACCTTATTGAAAATATGCTGGACAATTTTAAATATTTAATAGATGAATATGACCATATACCCAACGGTAACAGGAGCTATTATTTAAGTCGTTCGCAACCCCCTTTTTTTGCTTTAATGGTTGATTTGCTGGCACAACAAAAAGGAAAATCTATTTACAAAAAATATTACACCGCATTAGAAAAAGAATACAAATGGTGGATGGATGGCGAAAGGGATGTAATACCAGGCAGTGCTTTTCGCCGTGTGGTTAAATTAGCGGATGGTACAATTTTGAATCGTTACTGGGATGATAAAAATGCACCTCGTGAAGAATCGTTTGCTGAAGATGTTGCCACTAAAAAAGAATATAAAGGCAACGATACTTTGGCATATACAAACTTACGTGCTGGTGCTGAAAGTGGGTGGGACTTTAGCAGCCGTTGGTTTAGAGATACTTTGCATTTAAATACAATTGAAACAACTAATATCCTTCCTGTTGATTTAAATTCTTTGCTATACAGTTATGAAAAAATATTAGCGAAAGCATCACTAGCAGGTAACATGAAAAAGAATGCTGTTATTTATCTTGCCAGGGCAGAAAAAAGAAAAAAAGCAATTCAAAAATATTGCTGGAATAATGATAAAGGCTTTTTTTTCGATTATCATTTTGTAGATAATAAAACGACCGATAAATATTCTGCAGCAGGTGCTATGCCTTTGTTCTCAAATGTTGCAACAGAAGCCCAGGCTAATGCGGTACAAAAAAACATCAGGGAAAAATTATTAAAACAAGGTGGTATTGTAACAACAATTTACCATACCGGGCAGCAGTGGGATGCGCCCAATGGCTGGGCCCCTTTACAATACATTTCTGTAAAAGGATTAATGAATTATAATTACAATACGCTTGCAAAAACCATTGGCGATAGGTGGATGGCGGTTAACGAAAAGGTTTATGCTAACACAGGTAAAATGTTAGAGAAATACAATGTGGAAAATACAAACCTGGAAAGTGGTGGAGGCGAGTATCCCACGCAAGATGGTTTTGGATGGTCGAACGGTGTATATTTAAAATTCCATCAATTGTTTAAGGGTAAAAACATAGTACATAAACCTGCAAAGGCATTTTAATTTCGTGTTTTTGATTATTGGCTAAACCCTGTACCATGATGATTTGTATAAAAACTAATTTGCTTGAAAATTTATTGGATAGATTTATCAAGAATTTATAACATAATCCGTCTAAATTTTTATGGCAAAATTTTCTATTGTTTTTCTGATTGCAACTTCTTTATTCGTTCTTTCCTGTAATAAAAGGTCGGGAAATCCCAGGGTTTTGGTTTTTAGTAAAACTGCTGGCTATCAACATGGATCAATTCCTAAGGGGATACAGGCAATTCAAAAATTAGGCAGCGAAAACAAATTTGATGTAGATACAACTACAAATGCCAACCTGTTTAATGAAGACACGCTTTCGAAATATGCGGCTGTTATTTTTTTAAATACTACCGATACTACCGATGTTTTATTGAATCAATACCAGGAAGCAGCTTTTGAAAGATATATACAGGCAGGTGGCGGTTTTGTTGGCGTACATGCAGCTACCGATGCAGAATATCATTGGGGTTGGTACGGCCGTTTGGTGGGTGGTTATTTTAGCAGCCATCCAGAACAACAAGAAGCAGTATTAAACATTGTTGACAATACACATCCATCTACCAAACATTTACCAAAACAATGGAAGCGAAAAGATGAATGGTACAATTTTAAAAATTTAAATAAGGATGTAAAAGTGCTGCTCACAATTGATGAACAATCTTATAAAGGTGGCACAAACGGAACCAATCATCCAATGGCCTGGTACCACGACTTTGATGGTGGTCGTGCTTTTTATACCGGTCTCGGACATACCGATGAATCTTACAACGAGCCGAATTTTTTAAAACATATTTTGGGAGGCATTCAATATGCGATTGGCGAAAACAAAAAACTTGATTACGATAAAGCACACACAGAAAAAGTGCCGGAAGAAAATCGTTTTGTGAAAACTGTATTAACACAGGGCAATTTTTTTGAACCGACAGAAATGGCTATTCTTCCTGATTTAAGTGTGCTTGTGGCACAGCGCAGGGGAGAGTTAATGTTTTATAATAACAAAACAAAATCCTTCAAGCAAGTTGGTTTTTTAAATGTATATCATCA
>JAKFCI010000169.1:0-2124 GCA_036676725.1 Chitinophagaceae bacterium | reverse complement strand
AAAAACAGATTTTACATTACTGCCTGCACTAGGCGTAGCAATCGTTAAACCAGCATTATCTCCACTTAAGAGGGTTCCCGGAATTTTATATGTTCCATAATGTATACTCACTATACCATTGTCCACAGGCCATGGTAAACGACCCCTATTCTCCTCAAAACTTTTATTTAAAGCCACATCTTTCGCATTCAGATCCAGGTAGCTCTCAGGTCTGGAGGTTGTTGTTTTTGCAACGACTTCCGTTTTCTTTTCGGGTGCTTCTTCTTTAACAACAGCAGATGGATTCCTGGCTGCAGCAGCTTTATCCGCAGCAGCCTTATCAGCAGCTCTTTTATCTGCTGCCGCTTTTTCGGCCGCAGCAATTCGTGCAGCTTCTTTTCGTGCTTCTTCTATCTCACGGCGAATAATGGCCGCAATAGCATTCTTTAATTTTGCATCTGATTTCTTTTTGTCTGACAACTGTTTGCCCAGGCTTTTTTCCTGCGACTTTAACTGATTTATTACGACATCCTTTTCCTGCTTCTGTTCGGCCAGTTGTTTTATTTCTCCAGTTCTTTCCTGGAGTGCTTCACTTTTTTGTTGTTTACGGGCAAGATTTTCTTCTTTTCTTTTTTCAATCGCTTTTTGTGTTTCAATGATATTAGCAACCTGCTCTTCCCGGTAATTACGGTAAGATTTCAGGTAGGCGATTCTTTTTAATGCGTCATTAAAATTGCTGGATGAAAAAATGAAGTTTAAATAATCATACGTGCTTTTATTTTTATAAGCATAAACCACGCTGCGGGAATATTGCTGTTTTAATGTATCCAGTTGTTTTCTAAGCCGGGAGATTTCTACATTACTTAAAAAAATGCTGTCATCCAGCATGCGTACCTCTTTGCTGATATTGCGTATGTATTTATCCTGCAAACTGATCTTACGCTGAATCAAAGTTAGCTGACCAATGGTTTGTTTTTTTTGACCAGAAACTTTATTGTATTGACCCTGTATTTGTTTGATTTGTTTTTGAAGTTCCTGTCTTTCTTTTTCCAGTTGTGATTTGTCCTGGGCAAAAAGACCTACAGTAGAAAATGAAACAAGTACAAACAGGATAATTTTTTTCAGCATAGTGGAATTATTTTTTATTGTTCTTCCAAGGGCAGGGGATTTCTTCTAACGAAAATTTTTGCTATAAATTTTACACAACTCAATTAGCACTATAATTAGCTGGAATTGAAAAAGGAAATGTTAATTCTTCATTAAAATCGAATTGCTTAAAATCCATATCAAGCAAAAGTTTCTTTGTATCATTAATAATTATCTTCCTGATCTCAGAGAATTTTACACCAGATTTATTTACATAATTATTGTAAAACAAATCAGCGGAACGGTTACTTTGCGGATCAACATTATCTAACCTGCTCCGCAATATATTAAAATCTGTTGCATGAAAAATGGCCAGGTTTCTGAAAAAATAGCCAATACTTAGAAGCGATAACTCGTGAGCTGATTTATTGAATGCTGTTATTCCTGGTTCTAAAAAAATTACATTTCCTATCAGCAGATCCTGCATGGTTTGCAGGTCCAAAGGCAATCCCGAAACTTCCTGTAAGAAAGATATAGAACGAGCGGTATACACCTTATTTTGTTTGTCCAGGATCTTCACTGAATCTTTCGAAATTAATAATCGCATGGCTTCAATGCCAAAAACTGCATTCACTGATACCCAGATCAGGCTGTCCTTTTTCATACGTAAAAAAGTATTCAGGTTGTATTCCTTGTCTTCAGCATCTTTATAATTCACATTTATTTTTGCAGAGAAGAAATTAAAATCAATTTTATTTACCTGGATACTGTCGTAAACATTTTTAATAAATGCCATGCTGTCTTCACCAGTCATCCCAATGAGAGTCGTATCAGTAATAACATTACCCGTTTGTATTTGCCGGGACGAAATGCATGAAATCAACAACGAAATAAAAAACGGGAAAAATAAATATCTGATCATCTATAAAAATTAAAGTGAACCGGTATGCCCAAATCCACCATCGTTACGCAATGTTTCATTTAATACAGCAACTGGCTTCCAGGTTATTCTTTCCACTTGCTGAATAACCATTTGTGCTATCCTGTCGCCCGGTTCTA
>JAKFCI010000168.1:0-17940 GCA_036676725.1 Chitinophagaceae bacterium | reverse complement strand
GAAACTAAGGCGTCCGTTTCCGACAGACAAAAAATTTCAAATTAAGCGCCTTATAAAAAAATCCCCTGAAAAGGGGATTCTTTTTTTAGTATTCCTCGCTATTACTTTACTCTTTTCCAGTTATCGGTTTTGCCGAATAAAGAAATGCCTACATAACCACGTACTGTAAGGTTATTTGGATCATCTAACTTTAAATAGGCTTTATATTCTTTGCCATCCGATGGATTATAGATTCTTCCACCTGAATAGGTGCCATCATCATACACAAAATCTTTAAGCATGGTTAGCCCGATCAGTGGACGGTTACGTAAAGATTCATTGGCATTTCGCTTGTCTACTTTTGGATTCCCGTTTTCGTCTGTGCTTTTTGTAAGCCAGGTTATTTTTCCATAATATTTATTGCCATTTTTAAATATTTGAATGTGCCCTTTGCCGCTTCCATTTTTCCAGGTACCTACAATATCATCCGGGGTACTACTTATTGTGGCAGGCGAACCAATGGCAAAAACCTGGCTACTGAAAAACAATAAGGCAAATAGCAGGAGCTTATTTTTCATATTAAAAGGATTTAGTCATACAAGCAATCCAATTTCTTACCACAAAAACGTAATAAACTGAATTTTAAACATGCGGTAACAATAGTTTAACAAAGCAAAAAGCCCTGTTATTTTTATAACAGGGCTTAAATGAAATGAGTTAATTTATTTAATTCTTACAACTGGTCTTAATTTATAACCATCTATTTCTTTTTGAACAGATAAAGCTGCATCAAAATCAATTAATAAACTGTCGATTCCTTCCTGCAGGTTTTTATCTACTTTAATTTTCAATCCTGATGAAGCGCCACTTGGGATCGTTAATGGAAAAATTTCTCCATTTTCCATAACGGTATTTTCACTTCCTACAACCAAACGAATTTCTTTTACTTTTCCTGTAGGATAAGTGCCGGAAGCGATTAAAGTATCAACACCGTTTTGTAAGCCAAGAAGGTTGTAAATGCCTTGTTTGGTGTCCATAGTTATCCAACGTGATGTATCAGTGGCAAACTTTACATTCACTTCTTTCAGATCGATATTTACTTCTTGTAAAGCGGTTGGTGCATCCGTCATTCTAATGCGAAGATTTGTGCTGCCCGATTCTTTTTTGCAAGCATACACAGTTATTGCAGCCATAACTGCAATAAGTCCAAGATGTTTAAGTTTCATAGTGTTCGGAGTTTAATTTGAAGCAAGCTATGAGAAATTCATGCCACAGTATAATTATTCGTAATTTTTTTTAAAAATTCAAGTGCTTTCACTCTAATGGGTAAACGTTTTTTATGCATTTGGACTTGTAATTAGGCACTGCCGGGAGGGCAAGAATTTTAAAGCGAATAATAAAATACAAAAATTCCTGGGTTTTATTTTGCCGTGTTTTCACTGTATAATTTGTCGTATTTACCGTATAGTTTCTGCTATTGTGTAATGCTACCTTGCCCCTATCAAATCAACCAGAATATGACACACACACAAGGAATCGATTTATGGGAAGCGTGGGTAGACAAACAAGTAATAGGCGCACAATTACATAACATGTTGTATGTAGTAGGCGAAGTGTTTGCAGATAAAAAAAGCTCACCCAGGCTTATTAAAAAAAATACACAAGATCATCCTAATCAATTGCAATTGCAGATTGTAGTACCAAATACAGCAGGTGCCAATATTGAGGAAGTTTACTTTTCCGAAGTAATTCAAAACGATTGTCCCTATAAAGAAATTGTTGTTTTTAGCGATAATGAAATTGTTGCTGCTATAATGGATATTGAAACTGTTGAAGACCCATATGCGTAAGGATCGACTGCGGTCTTTAATTACCGGGTCGGATTTTTTTTTAATTGACCCTTTGGGTAATACGATCTGGATTGGAAGAAACTTTTGTGCTTCACAGGAGTCCATTCCTTTAACCGATTTTGACAAGGCGTTTGCAATAATCGAAAATCCTGCTTTTATTATTCAACAGGAAAATGAAGGACTTTATTATTTTGGTTCAAATGGGTGGAACTCCGTTTTACTTATAGAAGCTCATTACCAAAAACCAAAATGGTTTGCCGGGAAAGCTATTCGTAATCCCGGCGAAGAGTACATTGGAAAGCTAATTAGAAAAGGAAAGGTGATTAAAATAAATTAATCAGGTAATTGAATAGATGCCGTTTCTAACCGCAAACAATACTACGCCTACCATATTTTTTGCATCTATTTTTTCCTGGATTCTTTCCCTGTATTTTTCTACCGTGCGCACACTTAAAAATAAATGCTGTGCAATTTCTTTGGTTGATTTTTCTCCGCAGATCATTTTAATGATCTCGATTTCGTTATTGTTGAAATCTATTTTTACTTCTTTTTTCGGTTTGTTGTGGTTGCTTTTTGCCAGCATGCCAATTAGTTTGGCAGACGTGTGGTTACAATAATAAATGTCTTTCTTATAGACTGTTCTAATCGCTTCAAATATTTCGTTCTTGTGTGCATTCTTTAAAAGATATCCTTTTGCACCGGCATCAAGCATATCAATGATTAAATTTTCTTCGTCAAACATGGACAAAGCAATAACGCCCAGGTCAGCGTTCTCTTTAATTAAATTGCGAGTAGCCACAATGCCATCCATCACGGGCATTTTAATATCAGTAACTACTACATCAGGTTTCAACATGCGTACTTGTTCCAATAATTCCTGCCCGTTGGCGGCCTGCCCGATAAGTTCAAAAGATGGTTGTTTTTTAAGCATTACTCTAAAACCATCTCTAAAGATCTCGTGATCGTCAGCAATTATAACTTTAATGGGTACTTGTAATTTTTGTTTTTCCATTTACACAGGTATTTCGAAAGTATATGCTGTTCCTTTTCCTTTTTTCGATTCAAAAAATAATTGGCCTTTCATCATCTCCGTTCTGCTTAATAAATTTCTTAAACCTATGCCGCTTGTTTCTGCTTCTTCTTTGTGCTGATCAAAACCAACACCATTATCAGCTGTTTTTAAAACTACCTTATCCTTTATATTTTCTATTTGGATAACCAGCTTTGTGGCTTTTGCATGCTTAATTGTATTGTGAATTATTTCTTGCACAATGCGATACATGTTGATTGTTTTTTCTTCCGATAGAATGATTTCATTACCTGCAGAAAAATTTATTTGCAATGTATTCTCTCTTCCAATGTAGCTGATAAATTCCTGTATTGCAATTACTAAACCTTTTCTTATGAGCGTATTGGGCATTAAATTAAAAGATATTTCACGCATGCGCTTTAGCATATCATCTATATGCGCATTTGTTTTCTCAATTTCCTCTACATCATCCTGGTCATTAATTTCAAAACTGTTGATCTTCATTTTAACCGCGGATAACATAGGGCCTAATTCATCGTGAAGGTCGGATGCAATGCGGGCCCTGTCTTTTTCGAGTGAAGCAATTTGTAATTGAACACTATGTTTTTGCAGCGCTAAATTTTTTCGTTGCTGGCGAATGATGGAAATGAAAAAATAAAAAATGATGATTCCAAGAATAATGGCCGCTATTATGACAGCTGTATAAATTTGTGTTTCCTTGGGATCCATATAAATGCTACAATAAAAGTTAGGTTCAGGAAAAAATTAAAATACTTATGCAGATTAAAAATACTGTATGCAAATTTTGTACTTGAACTTAATCCATACAAATAAAATAATTCTATCAAAATAGAGTAAGAATAGAACACTATAAAACCTATGCAAAGAATAAAAGCAGGATTGCGAATAATGCTGCTCATCTCCACACCAATTAATGTGTTTATATAGCTTATGCTTAATAAAACTGTTATAAAGGAATAAGCGACAATAAAGTATGAACTAAATTTTGCCGGTGCATAAAGTATCCATGTTTCGTAAATCCAAATGGCGCATAACACAATAATAATTGCATAAAGCCATTTTTTTGTTTTGCGAAAAAGGTTCCATCGTTCAAATTGCCAAATGATCAATAAAGCCTCTATAAAACTATAAATATTGGTATTAAGGGCATTTGACTGTCCGCTGTTAATTACTAACCTGCTTAAATATTCGTTGCTGCCGGCTAAGGTTGCTAGTATAAGTACAGGTAAATAAACCGGGACCATCGATTTAAACCGAAGCCATCCTATTAAAGCTGCCAGGGCAATTAAATATTTTGAAACCTGGAGAAAAATATCAGTCATGTTTTAATCAAATTCGGTGATGCCGGATGTGGTAGGGCAAATAACAGGGCAACGGTCACCATTTTCAATTATATCATCTCCTGCTATGCTACTATCAGGAGCGGTTAAAATATCTTCACCTTTACTATTTACGCCAACAATTATTGAATGAATTTTTAAACCTTCATCCATACCATAATAGATTCGAATAGATGCGCATTCACTGTTTTCTAAAATTTTATCAAATGCCTGGCGGCTAAAAGTTTCACAAGTAGGTAAAATGTTTTTTCCTGCATATTGTCCATTTAAAATTACTTCCTTGCCTTTGCGGTATTCCGCAGCCATTTTTTTTGCCTGATCTAAAGAAATAAAATGATTTGCTGGGTCCATAAAATTTTAATTAATAATATGGAAAGATGGCAAACGCTTACCATTTAAACAAGCGTATAAATACGTACAAGTTTCCGTATTTTTTGGATTAGGAAATAACAGTTTTTATATTTTTACTTGAATGCATCTGCATGTAAAACATAATTACCTTTATTGTCCTTAACAAAAAAAATAGCTATGATACGTAATGCAACAGCCGTTTGGAATGGCACAGGTAAAGAAGGATCAGGACATTTAACTACACAAAGCGGTGTACTATCGGAAACACAATATTCCTATAACACCCGTTTTGCTGAAGGCAAGGGTACAAACCCTGAAGAATTAATAGCTGCAGCACACGCAGGCTGTTTTACCATGAAGCTTAGTTTTCTTTTAAATGAAGCAGGGTTTACACCAGAAAAATTAGAAACAAAGTGCGAAATTTCTTTGGACAATGGGGCGATAACTAAATCTCATTTAGCAGTACAAGGAAATGTGCCAAATATTGATGAGGCAAAATTTAAGGAGATCGTTAAAAACGCAGCTGATAATTGTATTGTTTCCAAAGTGCTCAATGCAGCCATTTCTTCTGAAGCTACTTTAAGCAAATAATTAAATAACGCTTTAATATTTATAAGCCGGGGCATTTTGCTTCGGCTTTTTTGTGGAAAAATGGTGTTTAGATTTACATATAACGGCACAGTTTTTAAGGTTTGGTTCCTATCTATTCACTTAAAATTTTATTTTATGGCAGAAAATTCAAGAGGACAAGAAAGAAGCGGGCAGCCACAAAAAAATGAGCGTAACCGCACAAAAGAGGATATGACAAAATCAAACAGTGATCATCAAAATGCGTCTGCTACCAGGGGCGGAACAACTGACATGGATAATGATAATTTAAGTAGCTCAAGATCTTCTGGCTCAAGAGCAGGAAGCGGATCGGGCATTACTACTAAGCGTAATGTTACCGGTAGCGATTATGACGGGCAGATCTCCGAGTAATTGACGGGCAGATCTCCGAGTAATTATTAATTTCAACCTAAATAATCCTTACATAAAGCAGCCTTGCTTGTGTAAGGATTATTTTTTATATGCCAACACATGAGTTGTTGAAAAGCTTCTACAACAACTTATCTATGAACGTGTTGGCCTTCTAAAATGTTTTTCATTTTACTTTAAAAATTTGTTAGGCACAATGTTTTTATAAACTGTAATACTCTTAACAATTATTTTTTGACTTTAAAATTACAGTTATGGACAATCAAAGAAACCAGGATCAAAGAAATCAAGATCAAAGAAACCAGGATCAAAGCAAATCTGGTTTAGGTTCGCAGGAGTCTCAGCGCAGCAGCCAGGGTTTAGGTGGACAAAGCCAGCAAACTGGTGGACAAAGTGGTTCTCAGAGTGATAGAACTGGATCTCAAAGTGGAATGGGTTCACAAAGTGGACAATCAGGCACAGGATCTCAGAGAGGTAGTGAAAGAACAGAAAGAGGATCTGAAGGATTAGGCGGACAAAATCAAGGAACAAGTAGTTCTCAAAGTGGAATGGGATCTGGATCAAGTTATGGTTCTTCTTCTGATGAAGGCGGTTTAGGCGGCATGAGCAGTGGTGATTCAGGACGTGGAGGAAGTTCTCAATCAGGCGGTCAATCCGGACGTGGAAGTGATGATACATCACGTAGTGGCGAAGGTGGTATGTAATACCGGATACATGAATGACAATACTTGTCAAACAGTAAATTATTACGCTCTGTATAACTACGGAGCGTAATAATTTATATACTTAATTATTAAAATAATTTTTATGAATTACGATGAGAAAAACAAAAACAACAATAGGCCGGAAGCATATCCAAAACCAACAGAAACAGATAAGCAATTAGAAAACCAGCCGGAATATATTGACGAGGAACCAAATAAATTTGATAAAACCATTAGCGATGTTTCAAAAGATAATTTAGGCCGCCCGAGTAAAGAAGAAGAAGCTTAAAGGCTTTGCCTTCTTTATTTTTATTTGTAGATACGATTTACGGCCTCCCTGTATTTTTCCATTACAACTTTTCTTTTCAATGACATTTTAGGTGTTAGCTCGCCCGTGTCTATGCCCCATTCATTAGGTAGCAATTCAAATTTCTTTATTTGTTCTACCTGGTTAAAAAATTTATTGAAACTTTCAATCAGGTCTTTATACAATTCAATAACTTTTGGTTGGTTAATCAGTTGATCATTTTGCATATCAGGAATACCGGCTTTGCGGGCCCATTCTTTTAAATAAGGAAATGCAGGGATAATTAAGGCGCCAACAAATTTTTGTTCAGAACCTACCAGCATTACCTGTTCTATAAACATCGATTCTTTTAACTTATTTTCAATGGGTAATGGCGCTACATATTTTCCACCACTGGTTTTAAATAATTCTTTTTTCCTGTCCGTTATTTTTAGAAATTTATTGTCAACCAGGGAACCAATATCCCCGGTGTGGTACCAGCCTTCAGTAATATCCTGCTCCGTCAAATCGGGTCTTTTATAATAACCCATCATAACATTTGGTCCTTTGCATAATATTTCTCCATCCTCTGCAATTTTCACTTGCACATTTTCTATAAGTGGTCCAACGGTTCCAAACTTTCTTCCCGCTTCGTTAAAAGTGTTTACAGCTATTACCGGCGATGTTTCGGTTAAGCCATACCCTTCCAAAACGGGGATTTTTGCAGCGGTGAATATCCTGATAAGTCTTACCTGGCATGCTGCGCCACCCGAAACGATGCAGGTAATGTTGTTACCCAAAGCTTCACGCCATTTGCTAAAGATCAATTTATTGGCAATTGCCAATTGGGTGTTGTACCATATGCCCTGGTTGGTATTTATTTCAAATTTTTCGGCTAAATCGTGCGCCCAAAAAAATAATTTTTTCTTTATGCCCGTTAACTGTGCACCTTTTTGCATGATCTTATCATACACTTTTTCAAGCAAGCGGGGAACAGTGGTAAATAGATTCGGTTGAACTTCTTTTAAATTATCGCCTATGGTTTCCAAACTTTCCGCATAATAAATAGAAGTGCCTTTAAATAAATACAAGTAGGTTACCATACGCTCAAAAATATGGTTCAGGGGTAAAAAGCTCAATGCTTTCAAATGTTCTCCCGGGGGAAAACATGGCATGCTGGCCATCACATTTGAAAGGATATTCCTGTGCGAAAGCATGACCCCTTTGGGTGTGCCCGTTGTACCGGATGTATAAATAATTGTAAAGAGTTCCTCGGTCGTAATTTTCTGTTGGTTAATTTCTATTTGTTGGTAATGTTCTTGTTGACCCAGGTGCAGGAGCTCTTTCCAGTGGCGGCAATTATTTACGTGTTCGAAACTTATAATATCTTTTATACTGGGCACATGTGCACGAACCGATTGTACTTTATGATAAAGGTCTTCATCATTTACAAAAACATATTTTACCTGGGCGTCATTAAAAACAAATTGCATGTCGTTTACATGTACGGTGGGATATACAGGTACTAGTACGGCCCCGATTTTTTGAACTGCCAGGTCAAGCAACATCCACTCCGGGCGGTTCTTTGAAATGATTGCGATCTTGTCACGGTTTTCAATAGACATATCGTTTGGCGAAACACCGATGGCTAATAAACCAGCGCATAGCTGGTTCACCAAATCATTTACTTCTTTTACGGTATGGCCTTTCCAGGTGCCGCTTTCTTTGGCACTAAAGAGAATTTGATTTGGGCGCTCTTCCATCAACAGGTCAAGACAATCGAATAAACGATGAGGATTGGTCATACAGCAAATTTATACAGCGGTTACAATTTAGCTAATTCAAAATTGATATTGAAATTTTACACCTTTTGAAAGTTTTCGATAATGTAAAAATTACGCAGCTACATTGTATTTACGAAGATGGGCGAGTCTAAAAATAAAAATGCCCTTCAAAAGTAGAAGGGCATACAAATGATTAATGTTAATTATAGTTGCTGGTAATATTGACCGGAAGGCATTTTAAAAATGCGGTTCCTTTGAAAACCTGTGAATTTGCTGTGTGCTTCAGCATGCGTTTTTGTCCAGTTATCGTAAGCCGGTAAACTTTCAACTGTTCCAAACAACCATTGGTTGTATGCTTCAAAAATTCCTTCTTTAATTAATTGCTGGTGATAGTCAAACAACTTAAAAGGGAACTTTGCAGCGTAATTTTTATACCAGTCCAAAATAAAACGCGTACGGATGGCCGTTAATACCTCGGAAGTAATGCCCTGGTTAACAAGGGAAGATTGCTTTTCCATTGTTTGCAAAAAGGCTTTTGCAAACTCACTTTTATTTTTCCCCTGGTCTTTAGTTATTTCACTGTCAACAAAAAGTTTTTCTTTATAACCTTCAAGCAGCAAACCTTTCATTGCAGCAGCTCTATCGGTAAGGCTTTCCATATTTACAAAGATCTCTCCATAAATAAGGCTCCAAACTTTATCTTTCGTTGCATGATAAAATAAGGCAGCATTGTAATAATTGCCGGCAAAAGAAGGATCGGCTTTTATGCCTTTCTCCCATAATTCTATAGCTTCAAAATCTTTTTGCGCCCACAACAATTCTCCGTATTCGCTGTAAAGAGCACCACTATTTGGGAAGTTTTTCAACGCTTTCCTATACATTTTATCGGCATCTTTAACTTCTTCCAATGCCTTATACACGTTGCCTCCAATTTGATAAGCTGTTACATCAACATCGTTTCTATCCAGCATCGTTTCCACTACATCTAATGCCTTCGCAAAGTCTCTTTTGTAATAAAAGGACATAGCCAAATCTTTCTGCAGATCGAAATTATTTTTATCGCTTTGTAAAGCCTTATTTAAAACAAGAATGGCATTATCGAAATCGCCGCTGCGCATAAAACTACGTGCAGTTTCAATGGGTGTTTGTTCTGTTTGCGCAAAAGAGCTAATGCCGGCAAACATTAATACTGAAAAGAAAAATTTCTTCATGATTCAAATTAAAAATAAAATGAGACGAAATTGAATGCTCCTGTTATAAAATAACAAATCTTTACCCTTATCCAATAAGATGTGTCAATAAGCCATCTCTCAATTTGGGTTCAAACCAGGTACTTTTTGGGGGCATCACGTTTCCGCTGTCCGCAATATCAAATAATTGCTGGATGCTCACGGGATGCAAACTAAATGCCACTTTAGCTTCGCCTGCTTTTACACGCTTTTCCAATTCGCCCAAACCTCTTATGCCGCCAACAAAATCAACACGGTTATCGGTACGCGGGTCTTGTATGTTCAATAATTTATTCAATATGTTTTCCTGCAAAATGGTAACATCTAAAATACCTATGGGATCAGTTTTATAACTTTCTTTTTTTGCGGTTAGTTTGTACCATTGGTTATTTAAGAACATTCCAAATTGGTGAAGTTCTGAAGGAGAGAAGGCTTTATCAGTTATTTCAATTGTAAAATCTGCTTCCAGTTTGCGCAGGAAGTCTTCGATAGTTAAGCCATTTAGATCTTTTGCCAAGCGGTTATAATCTAAAATGGCTAATTGGTTTGCCGGGAAAATGGTGGTCAAAAAATACTTTGCATTTTCACTATTTGTGAATTGCTTGCTCACTTTAGCTGCAGATGCAGCGCGGTGGTGTCCGTCTGCTATATAAGTAAACGGAACCTTTTCTTTAAACAGGTTGGTAATGATGTCTATCGTTGCTGTTGTATTTACCACCCAAACAGCGTGTGCAACACCATCAGCGGCAGTAAAAAAATATTCTGCATTATTGTGTTCTTTCCAATGTTCAAAAACATCATTTAATTCTTTGAGATCCTTACAAGCTAAAAAAACATTTCCCGTCTGTGCCTTAATTGTTCGCATATGTTCAATGCGATCAGTTTCTTTTTCAGGTCTTGTAAATTCATGCTTTTTAATGACATCATTAAAATAGTCTTCAATTGAAGAAACGCATACCAAACCTGTTTGTGTACGTCCTTTCCATGCTAATTCATAAATATAGTAGCAAGGTTTTTCCTCCTGGAAAAGTATCTTGTTGTCTATAAAATTTTGCAGGTTTTCTGCAGCCTTATCATAAACTTGTTGCGAATGAATGTCAATTGATGGATCCAGGTCAATTTCTGATTTGGTAACATGAAGAAATGAAAGAAGATTGCCTTTTGTTTCATTTCTTGCTTCATCGGAATTCAATACATCATAAGGTGGCGATGCAACTTGTGCCGCGTATTCGTTATGAGGACGTAATGCTTTAAAAGGTTTAATAGTTGCCATGAAAAATGGGTTAAGATTTTTTTTGATTAAAATATTTCATAAGGTCTGTTAAGGCGACAACACTTTCGTAAGGCAGTGCATTGTACATTGAAATTCGAAATCCGCCCGAACTTCTATGTCCCTTTACGCCGATCATTCTATGTTGTTCGCAAAGCGCCAGGAATTCTTTTTCTAAGTTTTCATCATCTATTATAAAGCATGCATTCATTTTGCTTCGATCTTCTTTAGCTACGCGGCCACGGTATATTGTTGAAGCATCAATTGTATTATATAGTAATTCTGCTTTTTTGTTATTGATCTTTTCAATAGCCGCAACGCCGCCCATATTTTTTAACCAGCGTAAGGTGAGCATGCACATGTAAATGGCAAATACGGGGGGTGTATTAAGTAAGGACCCAGCTTCTATATGCTGGCGGTAATCCAACATGGTAGGAATGGTTCTGCTTACTTTGCCAAGAATATTTTTATTGATTACCACGATATTTACGCCTGCAGCGCCAATGTTCTTTTGCGCTCCTGCATAAATCAAATCAAATTTATTAAAATCAAGCTCCCTGCTCAAAACATCGGAGCTCATGTCAGCTACCAAAGGAACTCCTTTTTTATAGAAAAGGGAAAGATCCTGCCATTGCGTACCGTAAATAGTATTGTTGGTAGTTAAATGCAAATAGGTGGAAGAAGGATCAACATTAAATTCTTTTGGTAAATGTGTATAGTTGCTTTCTTTTGAACTGCATACAACATCCACCTTCCCGTATAACTTCGCCTCTTTTATGGCTTTAGCCGCCCATACCCCGGTGTCGGTGTAGGCAGCCATTTCATTTTCATTCAACAAATTCATTGGCACCTGGAAAAACTGCGTTGATGCGCCACCGTGAAGAAATAAAACTTCATGGTCGGCATCCAATTGCATCAACTCTTTCATCAAAGCAATTGCTTCTTCAATTACCGGTTGAAAGGTTTTTGAACGGTGACCTATTTCTAAAATAGATAACCCTGTGCCATTAAAATCAATAATGGCGCGACTCGCTTCTTCGAAAACTTCTCTAGGTAAAATAGAAGGCCCTGCATTAAAATTGTGTACGATGCTTTTTTCCTTTGCAGGCGAGTTTAGCTTTATACTTTCGTGTTCCATTGTAAAACTTATTGTGCAAATGCAAAGAAATGAATATTATACTAAAGCTGCCGGTACACTTTAAGGTGTGTGGTTGTGCTCACGACCTTTTATAGAATTGTTGCGCCAGGCTTGCTGCAATAATTCAAATTCAGCCAGGTCTTCTGCTGCAAATGCCTGGTTGGTTAATTTGGAAAGGTCCGGTTGACCGGCATCTACCCAGGCTGTGTACCAAAAAGAGGCGACCGCATAAATTGATTGTCTCATGCGTCTTTCAATCATGCCATTTAATTTTTCATCATATGCTTTGGAAAAAGCAGAAGAATATTGGCGGATAATTTTTCCATTGCGTTCTTCAAAAGCAAATTTTTTATCGTTTAAAAACTGTTGCGATAATTCCTTTTCATATTTTAAAACTGAATCTGCAGCCGCCGCACTTTCCAGCACTCTTTCCCAAATAAAAGCCGATGGTTCTTTTATATAAGTTGCTTTACCAATAAAAAAATCCCATTCTTTTTCTGCCAATAATTCCGGCACACGGCTTTCCCAAAATCCATGGATGCCATGCTGGCCGGTGTATTGACCATTGTGATTACTACTAGCGTGCAGTGGCACATGTGCATCTGCAAGGTAATGACCGATCTCAGCTGAAAGCTTTAAAATTCTTACGCTATTTTTTTCTTTAAAAGCGTTTGTCAGTCTTCTTTGCATCACCTGTATCCACCAGGGAACAATACCATGCTTTTGTAAAGTGTCTTCAGAAAATTTTACCACTGCCTCGTTCCAGTTCCTCGGCAGTGAGTCGTAGGGAAAAGAACCGTAATGGTCTATGTCAATATAATGTCGTGGTCCTTCTTCTTTAATGGCATACCGGCGCATATCCGGGTCGACAGAATGTTCGCTTATAAAATCAATATTTGATTTATAAAACACCATCATTTGTGGAGGCAGCAAAAAAACAGAGTAATAATTGATTCGTTTATGACCAAAAAATCCCCAGCAGTAGCAAAACTGGTAAAGGAGCATAAAGCATATTAACGCAATGATCCTCTTCATGATAAAGAATCAAAAATTAATTTGAGAAAGTTGTATGAGGAAATTACAAAATATTTTCTTTTTCTTCAACATGTGTAACTCCGCCACTAATGGCAAACTTCATTGTTTCACTGGCGTTCATGTTTGTTACCGGTTTAACTCGAATTCTTGGCAAAAGATACACGTTGCCTGCAATGGAATAAGACCCTGGAATATAAACTGCAACATAATCTATAAACCCAAATTCCTTCATGTCATCTTGTGTAATAAACCCAAAACGCCAAACATCGTTATCATCAATATTGGCTAAAACCGGTTTATTAAATTTCTTTTTTTCCCCGGCAAAAGCTTCAAAAAAATCTTTGGTGGTAGAATAAATAAACCGGATGCCCGGTGTTTTTTGAAGCAAACTATCAAACAAGTGAAACATCTTTAATTTGAAAAAGAAGGAACTGAAATAGCCAATAATACAAATGGTAGCGATAACAATTAAAAAACCCAAACCATAATTCTGAACATGAACTTTGCCGCTGGCATCCGTTGTGGTAAAAATTGGAATGAGATTATCAATAGAAGAAACCACCCAGTAAATTGCATAAATGGTAACTACTACCGGCGCAATTACCAATAAACCCTGTAAAAAATATTGAATAAGTCTGCTAAAGTGAAATGCGGTTGACTGACCGGGCTCCTCTGCATTTGCCATAATACCTCAAAGTTAATTCTTCCACTCATCCCTGAAATAAGGCGTTCACATATATTTAATATTTGGAAACTTTGGTTACATAAAAAGTTTCCATAGTTTTGCGCCCTTAATATGGAACCGAAAGAAAGAATACTGGAAAAAGCGCATGAACTGTTTAATCGTTATGGTTTGCGTTCTGTTTCTATGGATGATATCGCGGCGCAAGCGGGCATGTCGAAAAAAACCTTATATCAATATTTTACGGATAAAGAAGAATTGATCAGCGGGGTATTTACCGCGGTAATGGAAGAAAATAAGGGGCACTGCAATCTTTCTAAACATTTATGCGAAAATGCGATCCATGAAATATTCATTGGGTTTGACCGCATGCAGGAAATGTTTACCACCATGAATCCATCCATATTGTTCGATATGGAAAAATACCATCCTTCTACGTTTAAAAAATTCCAGGAATTCCGTAATGGCTTTTTATATGCCATGTTCAAGGATAACCTGGAAAGGGGTATAAAAGAAGAATTATACCGGCCAGAAATAGACGTTGATATCCTGACTCGATACCGCCTTCATAGTATTATGCTTTCTTTTAATCCGGAAGTTTTTCCCTCTAACAAAACAAACCTTTTGCACATCGAGCAACAGCTGATTGAATTTTTTCTGTATGGTTTGTCAACACCGAAAGGACAAAAACTGATCACCAAATACAAAACACAGCGTACTAAAAAATAACAGGATGAAAATGAGGACGACTATTATAGGAACCTTTTTATTGCTTTTCGCTGGCCTGGTTCAGGCGCAGCAGAAATACGAGTTAACCGTAAAAGACGCGGTTGACCTGGCTTTTAAAAATGTTCTTGAATTAAAAAATGCACAAGTTGATTACAAGATACAAGAGGCATTGAATGAAGAAACATTTGGCAGGGCGTTACCACAATTGACCGGAAATGTTGGTGCGCAATATTATTTAAAGCTGCCGCTCATTCTCTTTCCAAATGCTGCGGACGCCGGAATTTATAATGTTTTAGTAAAAGAAAATTTATTGCCAAGCGGTACGCCAATCCCTTCGCCCACGCTGCAACAGGTAAGTTTTCAACAGCCATGGAATTTGGCAATTGGTGCAACAATTCAACAGCTATTGTTTCAACCCGATGTATTTGTTGGACTGCAGGCACGGCAAACAGCTTTGGATTTGAACAGCGCCATAATTGAGCAAACAAAACTAAAGATCAAAGACTCTGCTTATAAAAGATATTATGCAATACTCATTGCTGAAAAGCAATTGTTCTTTTTAAATGAAAGCGTTAAGCGTCTTGAAAAATTATACAGGGATGATTCAATTATGTACAACAATGGTTTTGCCGAAAAGCTTGACCTGGAAAGGGTGCAGGTGCAATTGAATAATTTAAAAACAAACCAAAGTGTAGTAAGCAACATTGTAAATGTTTCTTATGCGGCTTTAAAATTTGCATTGGGTTTGTCGCAAAAAGATACGGTGTTGCTCAAAGAAAATCTTTCAACTGAAAGTATTAAAGAAAACATTTTAGATGAAAGTTTTGTGTATGAAGATCGGGCAGAACTAAGAACACTTGATTATACAAAACGTTTACAAGAGCTGGATGTAAAGCGATACAAGATGGGTAAATATCCAACTGTTGCCTTAGCCGGCAACTATTCAGTTACAGGGCAAGGGCAAAAGTTTTTCACATCAAGCGAAACCAGGTGGTTGAAAAGTTCTTATGTCGGAATTAATGTAAGCATTCCCATTTTTGATGGCTTTCAACGCAAATACAAAACACAACAAGCACAGCTAAAGGTTGAAAAGATTGATAACAATATTGAAAACCTGAAACAAGCTATTGACCTGGAGCAGGTAATAACAAAAGAAAGCATGCGCAATGCTTTACTGAACTTAGACATACAAGAACGAAACCTTGAACTGGCTCAACGGGTGTACAACACAACAAAACTAAAATTTGAACAAGGTTTAGGAAGCAGCTTTGAAGTGTTGCAAGCCGATACAGATTACCAGACTGCGCAATCAAATTATTTTAATGCATTGTACAATGCAACAGTTGCAAAAATTAGTTATCAATATTCATTAGGCAAACTTTAATAAGGTATAAAATAGATCAAATGCAAAAAAAGATTTACGGGCTACTACTGCTAACAATTATATTAAGCGCCTGCGGCAATGGTAAAAAAGGTGGCGAAGGAGATTTGAATGATAAGAAAGCAAAACTTGAAAAGCTGAAGCAGCAGCAAAAAGATTTGAATGACGAAATTGCAAAACTGCAAAAAGACGTTGTGTTGTTAGACACGTCCGCTACCAATACAGGCAATGCAAAACTTGTAGCCATAAAGCCACTTGCAACTGATGATTTTTCTCATTTTGTAGACCTGCAGGGTAGAATTGATGCAACCAATATTTCGTATGTGGCGCCGCCAAACGGGCAAGGCGGTATCGTAACGGCTTTGTATGTTAAACAAGGTGATAATGTGCGTAAGGGACAAGTACTTGCAAAATTAGATGCACAAATGATTCGCCAGCAAATTGAACCATTGCGTGTTCAGTTATCGGCTGCAGAAGATACTTACCGCAGAACAAAAAATTTGTGGGACCAGGGAATTGGTACCTACCAGCAAGTGTTAACCGCACAAACACAAGTTGAAAGTCTGCGCAAGCAAATCGGTATCATTCAAAAGCAAATTAATTTAATGACGGTTACTGCACCATCATCAGGGGTTGCAGATGTTGTAAACGTTCGTGTAGGCGAAGCATTTATGGGTACTTCTGCCGCGGGGCCACAAATAAGAATTGTAAATACCAATAAATTAAAAATTATTGCTGATGTACCTGAAAATTATTTAGGCCGCATTGGCGTTGGCAGTACTGCACAAATTACTTTGCCTAACATCAATAAAAATTTTGAAGCTAAAGTAAATGTGGCTGGAAAGATCATTGATCCGGCGAAGCGTACTTTTTATATAGAAATTCCAATACCAACTGATCCTGATTTTAAGCCAAACCAAATTGCAACGGTACGTGTGCAGGATTACCAAAAGGCGCAAACCATTACCATACCTGTAAACACATTGCAAAATGATGAAAAAGGAAAATTTGTGATGGTTGCTGTTAATGAAGCCGGGAAATTAATTGCACGCAAACGCACCATAGTTGTTGGTGAATTATACCAGGACGAACTGGAAGTGAAAAGTGGTTTAATGGCTGGCGATAATTTAATAACAGAAGGTTTTCAAAATTTGTACGAAGGACAATTGATAGCTACAAAGTAAAAGAAGACTGCATTGCATGATTTATGGAAGATGCAATAACTGTTTGCATATGCTGAATAGGATTAGTGAACGTACAAGTGAGTGACACAACAGGCGATGAAAGTAGCACTTAAGCCTGCTACCCAAAAAGACAAAACATTATGAGCGCATTAGAAAATTTTACAGGAAAATTTAAGCACTTTAAGCCAACCACCTGGAGCATAAATAACCGAACTACTATTTACCTGTTGATGCTTTTTGTGAGTATCGCCGGTATATTTCAATTTGTAACCTTACCAAAAGAGCAGTTCCCGGATATTGTTATTCCGAATATTTATATACAAACTATTTACGCCGGAAATACACCCCGCGATATTGAAAACCTTGTAACGCAGCCAATAGAAAAACAAATTAAAGGCATAACAGGAATTAAGGTAAACAAGGTTACATCGACTTCGCAGCAGGATTTTTCTGCAATCATAGTTGAATTTGATACCGACGTTGATACCGATGTTGCATTGCAGAAAGTAAGAGATGCGGTGGATAAAGCAAAAAAAGATTTGCCTACCGACCTGACAACAGACCCAAGTGTATTGGAAGTGAGTTTATCGGAACAGCCAATCATGTATTTGAATTTAAGTGGTGATTATGATCCTGTTCGGTTAAAAACATATGCAGAAGAATTGCAGGACAGGGTAGAAGAATTGCCACAGGTAAACCGCGTAGATATTGTTGGTGCACCGGAAAGAGAATTTCAAATAAATGTAGATAACCTGCGTATGCAGGGTGCCGGTGTAACCTTCGACGATATTGCAAATGCTGTTTCGAGAGAGAATCTTGATATATCTGGCGGACAATTGGAAGTGGGAAACATGCGCCGCAACCTGCAATTGAAAGGACAGTTTAAAACTGTTTACGATATTGAAGGACTAGTGATCCGCAATAATGCAGGTTCGCCCATCTACCTGAGAGATATAGCCGAAGTACGGG
>JAKFCI010000167.1:0-14024 GCA_036676725.1 Chitinophagaceae bacterium | reverse complement strand
GAAGGGATTAAAAGTACTCCTGCTCGATCGCGGAAGAAATGTTGTTCATGGCGATTACCCTACTGCTACCAAACAAACCTGGGAATTTAAACACCGTTTAAACTTAAGCAAAGAAGACAAAGAAAAAAACTTCGTACAAAGCCGTCATTATTCCTTTAGGGAAGACAACAAACATTTTTACATCAACGACCAGGCAAATCCTTATGAGGAAACCAAAAGGTTTGATTGGATTCGCGGCAACATTGTTGGCGGTCGCTCCCTTTTATGGGCAAGAGCATGTTACCGTTGGAGTGATCTGGATTTTAATGCCAACGCAAAAGATGGACATGGCGTTGACTGGCCAATTCGTTATAAAGACCTTGCGCCCTGGTATGATAAAGTTGAAAGATTCATTGGCGTTAGCGGCAACAGGGATGGCATTAAAGTGGTACCAGATGGTCAGTTTCAACCGCCATTTGAAATGAATTGTGTTGAAAAACATTTTAAAAGCCAGGTTGAAAAAAACTTTGACGACAGGAATGTCATCATGGGCCGAACAGCAAATCTTACACAACCTGTTAAGGGAAGAGGACTATGCCAGGCGAGAGACCTGTGTCACCGAGGCTGTCCTTATGGGGCTTATTTCAGTACCAATGCCAGCACCATTCCAGCAGCCTATGCAACAGGCAACCTGACGGTGCGCCCACATTCGCTTGTCACACATGTTATTTATGACGAAAAAAAACAAAAAGCCAGTGGTGTTGAGATCATTGATACAGAGACAAAACAAACAGAAACTTTTTTCGCCAAAATAATTTTTCTTAATGCATCAACTGTAGCTACTTCGTTTATATTATTGAATTCAGTATCCTCCCGATTTCCAAATGGACTTGGAAATGGAAGCGACCAGGTTGGCCGTAATTTGATGGATCACCATAAAGGGCTTTCTTTTTCGGCACAAGTAGAAGGATTTGAAGACAGTTATTATTACGGTCGCAGGCCCACAAGTATTTACATTCCCCGGTTCCGGAATATTAAAGAACAACATCCCGGATTTATTCGAGGTTATCATTTTGGTGCCGGCGCATCCAGACCGCCACAGGCCGGCAATACATCAATTGGCATTGAATTAAAAGAGGCTTTGACCGAACCAGGTCCATGGCAGGTGTATATGTATGCATTTGGCGAATGCTTGCCTTATGCCGACAATCGCATTACATTAAACAGGAATAAAAAAGACCAGTGGGGTCAACCAATTATTGCTGTTGATTGTGAATTTAAAGAAAATGAAAAGGCAATGCATGCCGATATTAGTGCTACAGGTATAGAAATCCTTGAAAGAGCAGGATATAATAATGTTAGTGTCAGGGGAAGTATTTCTTTTCCCGGTAATGCAAACCACGAAATGGGCACGGCACGAATGGGACTCGATTCAAAAACATCTGTTTTAAATAAATTCAACCAAATGCACGAAGTGCCAAATGTTTTTATTACAGATGGTTCATGTATGACATCCGGTTCTTGCGTTAATCCTTCTTTAACCTACATGGCGCTTACAGCAAGGGCTTGCGACTATGCAGTTAAGCAAATGAAGAAATTAAACATCTAAACATTTTTGTTACAAAGGCTAATCGCTAATAAAAACTATTCTATTTCCCTGAAGGGTTTTATGTCTGGTCTTGAAATTATTTGCACATCACCAGGTATAGCAATTTCAAAAATACTTTGCCAGGCACCGGAAATCCGTTGTGGGGCAAATTGAAAGTCTTTATTAAAATGCCGCCAGTTTCTTAATAAATAGGAATATAATTCAGGATTAAATCTAACGCCAGAAGCGGCTTCATCACCCTTCCTCATTTTTCTAACCTTCCATAATTCAACTATGCATAAAGCATTACCTGCATTTTTACCTACAGAATTTGTTTTACCGCAACAGATCACAAGGTCACCCTGGTAATTAAATTTCTTATGCCTTGTCTCAATCGTTTTATTGCCGGTCTTTATCCATTCGGCATAAGGGGCACCTTCATAATCGTTTAAAATTAAAGCCTTGTAAATTCTTTTATTAAGCGCCATAACATACACTATGCAAAATGTATTCCTCAACAAAACAGATCTGCCTGAGTATAACAATAAAGAACAACCGAAGAATTGCTTTTTTGGCTTAATTAAAAAGCCCGTTTAGAATTAAATCTAAACGGGCTTGGTGGAGGTGACCGGAATCGAACCGGTGTCCAAACATATTCGTCGAAAGCTTTCTACATGTTTATTTCCGAATTAATTGTCGGGAAATAACCGGAACGGAACAAACCAATTATTTCCTTAGCTGGATGGTCTTAAGCAACGGGCACAGCCTTCCGTTGCAGCAACCTGTTTTTGTTTGATGTCGGCGGCGGCGCTTGGTAACAGATCAACCTGCGCGGCGGCCCTAATGACTACTTAATCACTGATTAGGCAGCCATGGCATACTGAGTATTGCCATTTATTGTTTTGAATATTCAGATTTACGAGCTAATTATCCAACGCTCGACATGCTTACACTTTCAAAGACCTACGCTGTCAAAACCATACGCCCCCTAAAGAGTTTCTAGTTTTTATTTCTGTTGCAATCCAAATTGCTACTATCAACTTTTGTTGCGTCGCACTCTTGTACGACAACAACTGAATTCAACATTTAATTAAAACAGCCTACAAATTTACAATTTTAAAGCCGCATGAATTCTTAAAATATAATCAACAAAATAATAAAGTGAATGCTATTTAAACATGCGCCAAATATCCAGACCAAATGCATACAACATTAAGCCCAATAATAAGGCCATGCCCACCATTTGCGCATACTCCATAAATTTATCGCCAGGCTTGCGGCCAGTAATCATTTCATAAATGGTAAACAATGCGTGCCCACCATCAAGCGCTGGTATTGGTAAAATATTCATGAAGGCCAAAATGATCGAGAACAATGCTGTCATTGTCCAAAACCTTTGCCAGTCCCAAACACCACCAAAAGTTTTACCGATGGATATTACACTACCTAAGTTATCAGCAACTTTATGTTCTTTGGAGGTAAACAGTAATCGAATACCCGTCATGTAGTCTTTTAAACGGGATATGCCAAAGTTGATACCCGCTGGAATTGATTCAGCAAATGAATATTCTTTCTTTTCAATGCCTAAAATTTTATCGTACCCAAGCGGCATAATACCGGAGGTTGCATTTTCATTTGTTTTTACAACAGCTTGCACCGTATCGTTGTTTCTCAAAAGCGAAAGAGTAATATCCTGGTTTTTCAGCTCTTTTTTAGCCTGCACATATTCATCAAAAAACTGGAAGTACTGCCCATTTACACCAATGATCTTATCGCCATGCTGCATTTTGCCAGATACATATTTTACTTCTTTGTCATTATCAACAATGGCAGGGAAACGCGGATAAACAAAACCTCTTAACTGATTTTTTGTTAGTACGCTTATAAAGCCTTCCGGAATGGTGATCGTTGTATCAGCGCCACTGCGTTTAACCTGCAACACCGCTTTTTCGGTCAACATCATTTCTTTGGTCAGTTCGTTGGTATAATTAATGGGCTTGCCATTTACACCTGTAATCAGGTCGCCATTTTTTAATCCAACGGTTGTTGCCAGCGTGTCTGCCATTAAGCCATATTTCAAATTCTTAATTGGCATTCTTTCTTCGCCCCATTTAAAAAGAATAAAAACAAACAGCACTAAAGCAAGAATAAAATTTACAATAACACCACCCAACATTATAATCAATCGTTGCCAGGCCGGCTTACTTCTAAATTCATAGGGTTGCGCCGGCAAGTTCATTTGCTCTTTATCCATACTCTCGTCAATCATCCCGGCAATTTTTACATAACCGCCCAATGGAACCCAGCCCAAACCATATTCCGTTTCGCCAATTTTCTTTTTATACAATGAAAACCATGGATTGAAGAATAGGTAAAATTTATCTACACGACAGCCAAACCATTTAGCTGGTAAAAAGTGTCCCATTTCATGCAGTACCACCAATATGGAGAAAGCCAAAATAAACTGCCCAATGTTGGCAAACAAAGCCGAAAAATCTATCGCTAATAAAATCATTCTAATTCTTATTTCTTTTTTAATTTATAAATGCCGAACAGGGAACCGAAACTTCAATTGTGCGACGCAACGAATGCTTCATTAAATTTCTATCCCTGACTAAACAATTACAAAAATTATTTACGCGTTGCAAGATAACAATACGCTATATATAAATGTATGTTCGCTCTTTTACGTTGTTGATTTAACGAGCTTTTACAAATGACTTCTAAAGTTTGATCATATCTGCAGCAAAACTTCTTGCCTCGCCATCGCTTTCGTAATATTCTTCAAGCGTTGGTTTTTTAAGAAAAGTTACCCGTTCCATCGTACGTTCAACAACATCTGTCATTTCTAAAAAGCCAATTTTATTTCTTAAAAATGCATACACTGCAATTTCGTTGGCAGCATTCATAATGCATGGCAGATTACCACCTTTATTTAAGGCTTCTATTGCTAAACTTAAATTACGAAAGGTGCGAAAATCAGGTTCGTCGAACGTGAGGCTATTGAATTTGCGAAAATCGCAACGTGGATAATCATTCTTAATACGCTTGGGAAATGCCAATGCATATTGAATGGGCAACTTCATATCGGGCAAGCCCATTTGTGCTTTTATACTGCCGTCTTCAAATTGCACCATGGAATGAATTATGCTTTGCGGATGTATAAGCACTTGTATTTGGTCGGGCTGCAGATTGAATAACCATTTGGCCTCGATCATTTCCAGTCCCTTGTTCATTAAGGTTGCGGAGTCAATGCTGATCTTGGCACCCATTGTCCAATTTGGATGTTGCAATGCATGTTCTCTTTTTACATTAACAAGGTAATTTGTTTTTCGTCCTAAAAAAGGTCCGCCGGAGGCAGTTAGAATAATTTTCTCAATAGGGTTGCGCATCTCGCCTACCAGGCACTGAAAAATTGCAGAATGTTCTGAATCAACGGGAATAATGGGAACACGTTTTTCAATTGCCGACTGCATGATAATATCACCGGCAACAACTAATGTTTCTTTATTGGCAAGCGCAATAATTTTACCGGCATTAATGGCAGTAAGCGTTGGCTTTAATCCGGCATAACCAACAATGGCTGCCAGCATTACATCGTAAACGTCCATGGCCGCTACTTCTTCCAAAGCTTTTTCGCCTGCAAAAACTTTTATATCAGTACTTGACAGCGCATCTTTTACTGCTTTGTATTTTGATTCATCACCAACAACAACAATGTTTGGATTAAATTGAATGGCCTGTTTAATTAATGCTTCATCATTGCCATTACATGTTAATACTTCTACAGAAAATTTATCGAGGTTGGCAGCAATTACTTCAAGTGCCTGCGTTCCAATGGAACCGGTGGAACCGAAAATAGCAATGCGCTTTATTGGTGAAGTTGAACTCATGGATTATGGATCAATATAAAAAAATGATTTTAGTATATATAATAGTGCAATCAAAGGTAAGGTTAGGAAACCCATCTTGACAGTTCATTTGCGATCTTACGATCATTACTTAAACGAGGTACTTTGTTTTGTCCGCCTAACTTGCCCACTGACTTCATATATTCAATAAAGCCACCTTTTTGCAAAACCGAAATTTGTAAGGGTTGTAAAATATTCCCTTTAATCAAATCGTCGTAATAAATATTTTTCCCGCGAAGATTGTCATCTACTTTTTTTGCGAAGGCATTTAAGTCGGATGGTTCATTTTGAAATTCGATCAACCACTGGTGATAGCTTTTACCATCACCTTCACCAATCATAGGAGCAACCGTAAATTCTGTAATGCGTACATTCTCTTCTTCTGCAGCTCTAAGCAAACTCTGTTCTACTTCTTCGCCAATTACATGTTCGCCGAACGCTGAAATAAAGTGTTTAGTGCGGCCAGTTACAACTATACGATAGGGTGAGGTGCTTACAAATTTTACAGTGTCGCCAATATTATAACCCCATAAACCCGCATTGCTATTAATTATTAAGGCGTAGTTCTCTCCTACTTTTACCTCGTGTAAAGAAAGGCGGGTTGGCTTTTCATTGAAGATTTCACTTGCGGGAATAAATTCAAAGAATATTCCGCTGCATGTATTTAATAACAGCCCTTCTTCTGTTTGTGTATCCTGGAATGCAAAAAAACCTTCCGATGCAGGAAAAGTTTCTATTGCATCTATTTTCTTACCAATGCTTTCAAACAATTTTGCTTTGTATGGTTCAAAATTCACCCCTCCATGTACCATTACAGAAAAATTTGGAAAGAGGTCTTTGATCTTTTTGCCACTTTTTTCCTGCAAATGGTCAAAATACATTTGTACCCATGGTGGAATGCCACTAATCAATGTCATATTTTGATTGATGGTTTCCTGTACAATTTTTTGAAGCTTTGTTTCCCAATCTTCAATACAATTGGTTTCGTAACTCGGTAATTGGTTGGTACGTAAATATTTTGGAATGTGGTGGTTCACGATGCCGCTTAAACGACCGGTTGGAATACCAGCTATTCTTTCCAATTCCGGCGAACCAGAAAGAAAGATCATTTTACCATTGGCAAAAGAAGTATTGCCCGTTTCAGCCATATAACATAATAAAGCATTACGTGCCGTATTTATGTGGTTTGGAATAGAAGATTCTGTGATGGGAATGTATTTTACCCCGCTGGTAGTACCCGAAGTTTTTGCAAAATAGATCGGTTTACCCTTCCATAAGATGTTGTGCTTTCCTTCTTTGATCTTTTCGATGTACGGTTTAAAACCTTCGTAATCCTTAATAGAAACAGCCTGTTTGTACGAAGTGTAATTATCTATTTCCCCAAATTTATGATCCTTTCCAAATTCGGTTGATTTTCCCACACGCAGTAAGCTTTTTAAAATGTCGTCCTGGTCGGCGAGTGCCGAAGACATTCCTTTGCGTATTTTTGCATGAATATAGGAGGCGAAAGGCTTAGCTAAAAACGACTTGATCTTCATGACAGGCTATATGATTCAGCCTTTGTGAGCCCCATTTAGCTGTAAAGGGCGAGCTGAAGCGGCACGAATATACAGAATAGAGGTTAAGAGCATCTTAATTCGATTTATATGCAGGGTTTTTTGTTTGCCAGTTGAAAAATTCCCCTTACCTTCGCCCACCTAATTTTTGAACCGTTATGTACGCAATCGTAAAAATAGCCGGGCAGCAATATAAAGTACAAAAAGACCAAACTTTGTACGTACCAAACATTGGTGGCAGCACTGGCGATAAAGTAGAATTTGGTGAAGTAATTATGGCTGATGATAATGGAAATTTATCATTTGCTAAAGCTGTAAGCGTAAAAGTAAAAGCTGAGATCCTTGACCAGGTTAAAGGAGATAAAGTAATTGCTTACAAGCAAAAAAGAAGAAAAGGTTTCCGTAAAAAATTAGGACACCGTACACATTACACTAAAATTAAAATCAGCGAGATCGCTTAATTAAATCCGAAATAAATTTTCGAATTTCTAATTTTAAATTTTCTAATCATGGCACATAAGAAAGGTGAAGGCAGTGTAAAAAATGGCCGCGACTCAAACAGCAAACGTTTGGGTGTAAAAATTTTTGGTGGTCAACCTGCAATAACCGGCAACATTATTATTCGTCAACGTGGAACTGTTTACCACCCAGGTAGCAACGTTGGTGTTGGAAAAGATTTTACGTTGTTTGCATTAACAGATGGTGTTGTTGAATTTCGCAAAGGAAGACAGAACAGAACTTTTGTTTCGGTAAATGCGATTGAAGCAACCGCGTAGTTTTAAAATTTTGGTTTTGTAAAAACTTGTATAGTTAATTTTTAGTTATTAACTTTACTCTCGTTACTTTTTTTTACTAACCATTAAATTTCAAAACAACATGGCAACAGCAAAAAAAGCTGCTCCGAAAAAAGCAGCAGCTAAAAAAGCAGCCCCGAAAAAAGCAGCAGCGAAAGCAGCTCCAAAAAAAGCAGCAGCTAAAAAAGCAGCTCCAAAAAAAGCAGCAGCTAAAAAAGCAGCTCCAAAAAAGGCAGCAGCAAAAAAAGCGGCTCCTAAAAAAGCAGCAGCTAAAAAAGCAGCTCCTAAGAAAAGTTCTAAATAAGAACAATTTTTCAGAAGTTATACAAGTCCTGGTTTACCAGGACTTTTTTTATGCGTTTAATTTTTATAAGCGCTAAAACCCAGTAGCAGCAAACATATTAGAAGCTGCACCTAATGGAGGAAACGATATTTTTGCAATGGCACAAGCTTAATAATATGGACAATTACGCAATAGCAGATCAATTCTCCCTTCTTTCCAAACTAATGGATATTCATGGCGAAAATTCGTTTAAGGCTAAGAGTTATGCATCCGCTGCATTTACAATTGAAAAGACAACAGAAGAATTAGGAAGCCTTCCAAAAGAGAAATTATTTAAGGTTAGAGGAATAGGAGAAAGCGTTGGACAAAAAATAATTGAGCTTGTAGAAACCGGCGAGTTATCAATTTTAAAAGAGCTGATTTCTAAAACCCCCGAAGGTGTTTTAGAAATGATGAATATAAAAGGACTTGGTCCAAAAAAAATAAATACCATTTGGAAAGAGCTAAAAATTGATACCATCGATGAATTAAGGGAAGCATGCCGCGAAAATAGAATTGCAGAAAAAAAAGGATTTGGCGAAAAAACGCAACAAAAAATTTTAGAATCAATTGCATTTAACGAACAAACATCCGGCTCTTATTTATATGCGCAAGTGGAAAGTTTTGTTGAAGCATTTAGCAAAAAAATTACCGGGGAATTTGGTGATGATAAACTGTAAATATCCGGAACCTTCAGAAGACAATTGGAAGTAATTGAAAAACTTGAATGGGTAACAACCATTCCAAAAATAAAATTAAAGAAGTACCTGGAAGACGAAGGAATGAAGATCATTTCTGAATCACCTGTTTCAATTACTGCAGATGCAAATGAAACTTTATTGATCCAGTTTCATTTAGCAGACGATCATGATTTTTATACCAAGCTGTTTACTACAAGTTGCAGCCCCGAGTTTTTATTATCGTGGAAAATGCTGGAGGGCTGGGATGACAATGGCAATTATAGAACAGAAAAGGCAATCTTTAAAGCCGTTGAACTTCCATTTATTCCACCATTTTTAAGAGAATCAACAGAAATCATTAAAACCGCGAAAAAACACGTTTTTGGTGATGTCATCCAGCCAAATGAAATAAAAGGTCTGGTGCATTCGCACAGTAACTGGAGCGATGGAGCACATACGATAGAAGAAATGGTTCAGGCTCTTGTAAAACTAGGGTTTGAATACCTTGTTATTTCCGACCATTCTAAAGCAGCTTATTATGCAGGAGGCTTAAACGAACAAAAAATTAAAGAACAGCATAAGTACATTGACGAATTAAACGAAAAATATCATCCTTTTAAAATATTTAAAAGTATTGAATGTGATATTTTAAGTGATGGCGCTCTTGATTATTCCAACGAAGTTTTGGCTTCATTCGATCTTGTAATTGCATCAATACACAGTAACCTTCAAATGAAAGAAGAAAAGGCCATGATGCGTTTATTGAGTGCCATTGAAAATCCTTATATCACGATTCTCGGTCACCTGACAGGCAGAAGATTATTAAAACGTCCTGCCTACCCTGTAGATCACAAAGCCATTATAGATGCTTGCGCAGAAAATGGGGTTGTGATCGAAATTAATGCAAATCCACAACGCCTGGACATGAAATGGGAATGGATTTCCTACGCCTTGGAGAAAAATCTTTTTCTTTCTATTAACCCGGATGCACATACGATAGATGAATTTCAAAATATTAAATACGGTGTGCTTGTTGCGCAGAAAGGAGGTCTAACGAAAGAAAATAATTTAAGCAGTTTTAGTAAAGAGGAATTAGAAAAATTTTTACAGCAACGCAGAAAACTAAAAGGAATTTAAGTAGCCAGGGGAAGTTGAACAAAGAATGTAGTTCCTCGTCCAACGGTAGTTTCAAACCAAATTTCGCCGCCTGATTGTTCAATGATGCTTTTGCTCATTGCCAGGCCCAGCCCGGTTCCTGAAGACTTAGTTGTGAAGTTGGGTGTAAATATCTTTTCTTGCATTTCTTCAGCAATACCTTCGCCATTATCTTTTATACTTATTAATATTGACTGGCCTTTTATTTCTTCTTTAATTTCAATTTTGCACAAATTGTTTTCGCCGCAAGCATCTACTGCATTCGTAAGCAAGTTTGTAAACAAACGATTCATATGCGTTTTATCTGCACGTAACATAATTTCCTGGTGTACCGGCTTCCATACAAGTTTTACATTAGCATTTGAACTAAAAAGATCTTTTAATCCTTCCAAAACAAAATGAAGGTCAAACAATTCAACATTCCTGTTGCCAATATTTGCAAAGCGGGCAAAGTCGGCGGCAATTTTCGATAAATGGTCTATCTGTTCTACTAATGTTTTGGCCACACTGGTTGTAAGTTCCTTTACATTATCCTGGTTATTGTTAATAGCTTTCTGCAAATATTGTATGCTCAATTTCATAGGCGTCAGCGGATTTTTAATTTCATGTGCTACTTGCCGCGCCATTTCCCGCCACGCTCCTTCCCTTTCACTTTTTGCCAATGCCATCGCACTTTGCTCCAGCTGGTGTACCATTATATTGTATTGCTTTACCAATTCACCAATTTCATCATTTCGTTTCCAAATAATTTCTTCGTTTGTTTTACCCAATCGAATTTCCTGCATCTTATCACCAATGATAGAAAATGACCGGGTAATTCTGTTGGTAATAAATAATGCAATAACGCCGGCTATTAAAAAGATGAAAGCATTTAAATTAATGATCGTCACTAAAAAGTTGGAGATCTCCTGGTTCAAGTCGGCTTGTGACAAGAAATAAGGAATATTTAAATAGGCATACACTTGTCCTTTTTCATCTCTTACTGCAGCGTAAATACTGAGATAACGCAAGGAGATCATACGCTCCTCCTGTACATAATGCACTTCACGTAACCTGTTTAAATGATAGTAAGCTTCCGGGTGAATTTTATTGCTTAAAATACCCCGTTTATACACTTCTGATTGCGAAGACACTTGCAGATTGCCCTGGAGGTCATAAACGTTCACATCAACATTATGAATATCCGCCACTTCTTCCATCAAATCCTGCAAGTTTGAATTTGTAACTGAATCGTAAATCTTTACCACGTCATCAAATGTGCTAAAGTCCTGAAGGCGTTGTTTCATCTCACGCACCATTATACCTGCAGTACGGCTTAATTTATCTTCGTTGTTACGGCTGTAGCGACTAATAAAAAACTTAATTGTGGCAGCACCAATAATTAAAAAAGAAAGTATGCTAATAAAAATTACAGTGCTATGAATTTGCGAACGAATATTTAATTGCCAGTATTCATTTAAAGATTTTCGATCCTGGCTTGCCCTTAACAGGACTGAAAATATTTTGATTAATGCGACGAGAAATAAAAATGCACAAAATAAATAGGAAAAAAGTGTGATGCTTTCAATCAGTGTATCTCTTTTCTTAGCAACAACAATAACTTTGGTGCTGTTTGCCCTGTACCACAATTCATCATAGTCGCCATTAACGCGATGTTCAAATTCCTGGGTTGGTACTTCGTTGGTATTTAAATTAATTCGAAACGGATATTTTGTACTTGATTCCCTGAGTAATTTATCGCGGTAAACAGCATAAAAATAATCGGAAGAATTTTCAGCATCTGTTTCGCTAACGCGGCTAAAAAGCTCCGGGTACAATGCTTCCTGGTTATATTTTCTTGGTGTAGATATAATAAAAAAAGTTCCGAGTGAATTCGAGGAATCACCAATGCGTCTTTTAGTAATATATGTATATTGGTCAAAAGCTGTTTCGTGGTAATTTAAATCAGGCGTTTTGGTAGGAATACTTTGCCGGGTGAACAAATTATTTAATTCCGCATAACTAAGCGGACCCGAATTATTAACAGCACGATTAAGCGAGTCGAAAACAAAAATGCGGGTATCATATTTTCTTAAGTAGCCGGTTCCGGTAACATTCTCGCTGATGATACTGTCTCTTATATACCTGTTTTGCACAGGATTTTTAAATCGGGCAAAATTCTTACTGAGAAATTCACCATCCAAAAAAGTTAGTGCTATTCTTAATGTCGATTCGCTCGATGGATCAGAAATTTCATCATATTTTTCTGCTATGCTTTTGCGTATCCTGATTTCCTTTCCCTGGTTTTCGTAAAGAATAATAATGGCAAGTGAAATAGAAAAAATAAAGATCCAGAATAAAACACCTGCTACTGTGACTTTAAACCGGTTTATAACAAATTTTTCCTGGCTTAATAGCGTATAAAAAAGAAGCCATAATAAAATGGGCAAATGAAATAAAACAATATTGTTACCTGATCTTAAGGAAAGAAAGAACAATCCAATAAAGCCAAGTAAGATATAAACATACCTTGGTCGTTCGGCAAATACCAGGAAAATAATACTAAATAAAATACGGGTAAAGTAGTAAAACGAAAGCGTTAACAAGGCCAGTACGATAAAGCCTACTACCGTAAAAATATTCAGGCTAAAAAAGTCTATTACATTAAATGAAATTTTTGAATCTGCAACAAGGCTTCTAACAACATTAGCAAATTGAAAGGTTGAAAGAATTAAAACGGACAATGCTAAAAAGGCTACAACATAAGCAACCTTACCTCTTAAAAATTTAGGCAAACGTTTTATGGGCCCCATTCTATACCAGGCAAATACAACTACCCAGCATAAGAAAACCGCGTTAATCAATAGATCGCCAAGGGAACGGTTAAACCAATTATCGATTGTGCCATAAACTGTTGGATCAAAAAGAGCGAATTGCCTTAATAATAGAATTTCTGGAACAAAAAATAAAAGCAGGCGTATAGCTATCAATAATATTAATAATACTATTACACCTTGAAAAGGACTTCGTTTTTTTACAATATAATCTGCAAAAAATGAGATCGAACCTAATAAAAGCAATAAAGCGATGACGCGTAAAGTACCTGTAACAGGATCGTGTTTTTTTACAGGTGTGTAAGCTTTACCATTAATATAAAAGAGTGACTTTCCCGAACTCGAATGAATTAAGTAATTAGTTTTTTGGTTGGAAATAATGATCTTATTGATCGCATCATCATCATATTGAAACTGGGTACGCAGGTATTTAGAATGCTGAAAATCGAATTTATACATTACCGGCACCATCGCATAAGCAACAACGTTATTGCTCATTCCAGCCAGCTTTAATGTTTGCTTAATTACAACATAATAACCATTGGCTAACTGCTGAAAATATTCACCGTCCTGCAAAGAATAATCAACACCCGGAGGAATTATCTTTTGGTTACTCCAAAAAAATAATTGTTTTTCATCGCCGACGGTTTCGGCATAAAGAAAAATACCATAATCTTTATCGGCAATCTTTTGAAAGTCAGACAAGGACTCTGTTTCCTGGATTATTTTGCGAATCAATATAGAGTCACCGAGAAAATTATGAAAGTCTTTTTCATGGCTATGGATAAATTTTTCAAGTCGTTTCTTTTCGTAACCGACAGAGGGGTTTACATGAAAGTAAAAAGAGGATACGTATGACAATAGAAATAAAATCACCGCTAAAAAAAGCAGTGCCAATTTTGAAAAATGACTATTTATGCTACGAAAATTCAAGTGCGCTGCTGTTTGATCTCATTCCAAATGGCATCCATTTCTTCAAGGCTCATTTCCTGCAACGGTTTTCCTTTACCTGCAGCTTTCGCCTCCATTTTAGAAAAACGAGTTGTAAATTTTTTATTCGTGAGTTCTAACGCATTTTCTGCGTCAACGTTTAAAAACCTTGCAAAGTTAACCAGGGAAAAAACCACATCTCCAAACTCCTCTTCTATTTTCTTTTGATCGCCAGACTGAATTGCTTCATTCATCTCGCCAATTTCTTCTTCAACCTTTTGCCAAACTTGTTGTTT
>JAKFCI010000166.1:0-1808 GCA_036676725.1 Chitinophagaceae bacterium | reverse complement strand
TAACAATACTTTTATTTTTATGAAGATAACTGGCGATCGTTCCACTGCTTAGGAATAAGACAATTGTCAGGAAAAGTAAACCTGGATGGAAAGTTATTTTTTTCAGTACAAGGCTAAAAATAGCTGTGGCAAGAAAGGCAACTACTACCGTAAAATGCATCCATGGTTTTGGTGGAAACTGCTGCCGGAAAAGAAAAAACACAGTTATACATAGTATAAGTTGAATGAGCGCAAAAACAACAATTGCTTTATTGAGAGGCCGGTTGCTGCGGAATAGAAAAAACGAACCAATTAAAAAACAACAACCGAAGAATAAGGCAAGAAAATTAACAGGTGAAAGAAATGCTTTTGACAGGTAACCAAAGGTTGTTGCAAATGCAGTGAGTGTATTTGATCTGGCATAAACAGGAGTAATGTAGGGCTTCAGCAGCGACCATTTTACAGATATAAGTACAGGCAGGTATAGGATAGCCGAAAGCAGCGCAATAATAAATCCGTTCTTTATTAATCGAATAATTTCAGTATTCTTTTTTTGTTGTACCAACGCTGCAAATGCAAACAAGAACAAACCAGCCAACGCATATAAAAAAGAAGGAATAGTGTACAACCCACCAACTGAAGCAAGAACCAGCAAATAGCCGTGTCTTTTCTTGTGCCCGTTCGAAAAGCACAGTTCAAAAACGGCATACAGCGCAATAATGTAAAATAAAAGTAAGAGCAGGTAACCTCTCGCAAGAAATGAATAAATAAACAGCGGATAAGCAGCAATAAAAAAACTCAGGCCAAGTAAAGCGGCTGTATCTGCAAAATGTTTTTTTAAGAAGCCATACATCAAAAGTATAACCAGGAGTCCAATTGGTAATAATGGAAGACGCAAAGCATAAACCGGATCGACAGGCAACATGCTTGTTATAGAAGTAATGATTGAAAACAGGATATGATTATTCGGCAACGGATAAAACGTAGCAGCAACCAGTGGACCCTGTGAACTGAAAAGCATGTACGTATCTGCTTCATCAAAATCTATTGGGTAATAGATAATGGTAACTGTAGTTCTGATAAGATAAAAAGCAACCAAAAAAAAGAACAAAGCACGTTGAGGCTTACCTGAGGGCAGTAACGCTTTAAAAAAACTCATGATAACCGATTCCGACTCGTCAATCAGTAAAGTAATTCGTGCAAGCACCCTTCTTCTTTTTTTATAGATTATAAACAACAAGAATAAAACAGAAACTGCAAAGAGAACTGCAACGATCCGCAGCATCAGAAACTGCTGTTGTGATAGAAATGAAGATGCTGATTTTAGTAAATGTGGTTTATGAATGCGGGTTAAAAACCAATTGATAAATTCTGTATAGGTATTTGAGAAAAGAAGATAAATAGCCGTTAACGAAGTGCTCACGACAACAGTAGTAATAAGGCTCAGGAAAAGTATACTTCTAAATCGGGGCATTTCAACTAATTTAAACAGCTTTTGAGAAAGTAATTACCTTCGCTCTCCACAATTATAATGAATGTTAAATAGACTACAAGCTCCAATTATAAAAGACGCCACTGAGTTCGATCTTAAACTGAAGCCATATGATAAATATGTACTGGATAACGGCGTGGAAGTATATGCCGTAAATGCAGGTACACAGGAAGTGTTGAGCCTGGAACTGGTGTTCAGCGCCGGTAATTGGTTTGAACAACAGAATAATATAGCAGCAGCTACTAATTATCTTATTAAAAACGGAACCAAAAGCAAAACAGCTTTTCAGTTAAACGAGCATTTTGATTACTATGGTTCGCACCTGAGCCGTGGTTGT
>JAKFCI010000165.1:0-5934 GCA_036676725.1 Chitinophagaceae bacterium | reverse complement strand
GTTCAATGCATTGGCACAAGATATTTTGCAAAAACAATTAGCAGAGACAAAAGAAGAAGAATTAGAAAAATTGTCCCGGCAATACCCCTATTTTGCACCTGCGCAATTTTTACTATTAAAAAAACTGCAGCTGAATACAGAAGCTTATAATGCGCAATATCAAAAAGCAATCATCTTTCATTACGACCCGCTTTCTTTTGAACAATTTTTACATGACCAACCTTCGTTGGATTTTTTGAAAGTGCCGGAAGTCGAGGAGCCATTGGTTCATAAAGTTGAAGAAGAACCCCAACCCTTTCCCTTCGAAGAAGAAAAGATCTTTCATGACGAAAATGATTTTGTAATTGAAGAAAGAAAAGATGAAATTGTTTTTATAAAAGAAGAAATATCTGAGGGCGAAGAGCGGGAAGTAGAAATTCAACTTGAAAGAGAAGAAGAAACCTTTGTTCCTCCTGTCGTTTCAATGAATAATGAACCAATAGAAACAAAAAATTGGGCGCCATACGAATCAAAGGATGAAGAAACATCTTTACCAGATGAAACCGACCTTGAAGAAGAACAATCATTTGAGCAGGAATTACCCAAAATAGTTTTTAATCAACCGGCAGAACCCAAACCTTCCGACCTTACTTTTGAACCTTACCATACGGTTGATTATTTTGCCTCGCAAGGAATAAAAATTTCCCAGGATGCTGCGGGGCAAGACAAATTTGGCAAGCAATTAAAAAGTTTTACCGACTGGTTAAAAACAATGAAAAAATTGCCTGTCACAGAAATTAGTAGTCACTTAAGTAAATCGACAGAGCAAAAAGTAGAAAACCTGGCGGAACATTCCGTTGAAGATTCCGAAGTAGTAACAGAATCGATGGCGGAAGTTTGGTTAAAACAGGGAAAGCTTGAAAAAGCAAGGGAAGTTTACGAGAAATTAAGTTTGCTCAATCCCTCCAAAAGCGCTTATTTTGCAACCAAAATCCGGAATTTAACCGAACAAAATTGATATGACAACTCTTTTTTTAATATTGATCATCATTGCAAGCATCGTATTGAGCCTGATTGTTTTAGTGCAAAACCCTAAAGGCGGTGGACTTGCCGGTAACGTTGCAGGTTTCAGCAACCAGTTTATGGGTGTAAAACAAACTACCGATGTTTTGGAGAAAGGCACATGGATATTTGCAGGCGTAATTGCACTTTTATGCATTACATCTACATTTTTTATTTCCGGTGGTAAAGAAGTACAGGACAACCTTGAAAAAGTTGGCGCACCTGTACCAAATACGCAAAAAGCCCCGGTAAACGCAACGCCGTTTCCAACAACAACGCCTGCAGCAACTGATACAAACAAATAATTCTTACGATAAGTTTATAAGACCCTGTCCATTTCGGCAGGGTTTTTTATTTTACTTTACCCAATCATATGAAAAAAGTATTTCTGGTTTTATTGGCAATCATAATTGCAGGCGCTGCGATAGTTGCCTGGATGTTTTTAGGACCTGCAACAGGCTTTAGTGGTAAGAAGGAAACGCTTTATATACGAACCAATGCTGCAAATAAAACGGCCATCATTGATTCGCTGAAGCAAAACAAGATCATAAAAAATGAAACGGCATTTAACTGGCTGGCCGAAAGATTAAAATACTGGAATAGTATTAAGCCTGGTAAATACGAAATAAAAGAAGGTACGAGCTTATTGACCTTGGTGCGTATGCTGCGCAACGGCCAACAAACACCTGTTAATCTTGTAATAACAAAACTGCGTACCAAAGAAGACCTGGCAAGAATTGTTGGTAGCCGCTTTGAATGTGATTCATTGCAAATGATCTCTTTTTTAAATGATGCTAATAATTCCTTGTCTGCATATAAATTAACGCCGGAAACAGCCATGACCGTGGTTTTGCCGGATACTTACACGTTCACCTGGAATACAACGCCAAAAAATATTTTTGATAAACTTTACAAAGAATCGCAGAAATTTTGGACTGAAGAAAGAAAAGCAAAAGCACAAACAAAATCTTTAACACAAGAACAAGTTTACACAGTTGCCTCAATAGTAGAAGAAGAAACAAACGCGAATGAAGAAAAAGGAAATGTTGCCAGTGTATACCTGAACAGGGTAAGAATTGGAATGCCTTTGCAAGCCGATCCCACAGTAAAATTTGCATTGAAAGATTTTGGTTTGAAACGCATTTACGAAAAACATTTATCTGTGGAATCGCCTTACAATACTTACCGCAATAAAGGTTTACCGCCAGGTCCCATTTGTACGCCATCGAAAAAAACAATTGATGCTGTATTGAATGCACCAAATACGGAATACATCTATTTTGTAGCGAGCCCTAAATTTGATGGAACACATGAATTCAGCACTAATTACCAGGAGCATTTGCAAAAAGCAAAAGCCTACCAGGAAGAATTAAACAGACAAGAGAATATCCGGAAAAATAAAATTTAAGATGCCATTACATCACCGCATCAAAAAGAAAATTGTAAGTTCTGCACCGGTGAGAGGAGTCATTCACCACAGTAAAAATATTTATGTTCCGGGTTTTGGCGATTTGACATTGTTCCATGTTTGGGCACCTTTTATTTTACAATTGCGTAAAGGAAGTTTGTTTGAAAGAGCCGCTGCTATTTCTTTCAACATTTTCATGGCTATTCCGCCAACGCTCATTTTTATTTTTACGCTTATCCCCTACCTGCCTATATCACATCGTTTTATACAGGAATTATTTTCTTTAATAAAAGACATTGTTCCCGGAGAAAGAAACAACTCCATCATCATCGGTTTTTTGAATGATTTTTTAAATCAGCCGCGTAACGAGTTATTGTCGTTCGGTTTATTATTAGCGGTTGTATTTTCCAGCAATGCCATGATGGGCATTATGCGTTCTTTCGATAAAAAATATGTAGGTTTTGGTCGCAGGAGAACACTTCAAAAACGAAAAGTTGCTTTATTGTTATCATTGAGTTTTTTATTACTTGTTTTTTCCTGCCTGCTATTATTAATTGCACAAAAAGCAGTGCTGGTATGGTTGGGAATTGAAAACCAGTGGGTGCATTCCGCATTTGAAAACTTTCGTTGGGTCATTATTGTTTTACTGGTTTTCTTCAGTGTTTCAATTATTTACAGGTTTGGACCGGCGCTTACTGTTAAATGGCCATTCATCACTCCGGGTTCTGTATTTGCCACAACTTTAATGATCCTTGCAACTTTGGTTGTAACTGTTTGGGTAAATAATTTCAATAACTACAACAAACTTTATGGTTCCATCAGCGCCGTATTTGTTTTAATGTCGCTCATTTATGTAAATGCCCTCGTCATTCTTATTGGGTTTGAATTAAACGTTACGCTTACCATGCTTAAAGCCAAACAAGCAGAAACCGTGATTACATAAAAGGTTGGTAATTTGGGCAAGCGGTAATAAAGTTTTACTTTATTATTCCGAATTTAGAATTGAAAATAAATAATATGAAAAAGCTTTTATTCTCAGCATTATGCATTACTGCTATTGGCCTGGTATCATTTACCGCGTTGAAGGGAATTCCAATTGGCGCCGAAATTCCCAAGGCCGATGTAAAAATGAAAGACGTTGATGGTAAAGAAATAAGCCTGAAAAAAGCCATGAAAAAAAATGGTTTGATGGTGATGTTTTCTTGCAATACCTGTCCTTACGTAATTAAAAACCAGCAACGCACAAAAGAGATCAGCAAATATGCCCTGGAAAATAATATTGGTGTTGTGTTGATCAATTCAAATGAAGCGCAACGTTCTGATGATGATTCGTATACCGCCATGCAGCAATACGCAAAAGAGCAAGATTACCAATGGCATTATGTTGTAGATGAAAATTCTGTTTTGGCAGATGCATTTGGTGCCAACCGCACGCCGGAAACTTTTTTATTTAACAAAGAAGGAAAACTGGTTTACCACGGCGCCATTGATGACAATCCAACAGATGAAAATGCAGTTGGAAGAAAACATTTAAAAGAAGCAATCAATGAAATTGTTGCGGGAAAGGATGTAGCTGTTAAAACATCACGTTCTGTAGGTTGCACCATAAAACGCCTTAAATAAAAAGTAGCGCAGATAATTATTTTAATAATAAATCCCGCTTCGGCGGGATTATTTTATTTGATCAATAACAAGATCTCCTTTTCTAATTGCGGTTTGGATAATTGTTCTTCAAAAAACTTTCGATAACCCGTTTTATTATTGACAAATAAACTAGCCGGAATGGCACCAGACCAGGAAGAATCAACTGCCGGGCAAAAAAGATCTGCATTCGTTTCATCCAGAAAAACAATCGGTGCCGTTATGTTTTGCTTCGTTGCAAATTTTTTGATCTTAGCAGGATAAGCCTGTTGCACGTCGAGGTTTACTAAAATTAATTGCACGCCTGCACTATCATATTTTTTTACCAGTTCCTGGAAGTAAGGCATTTCTTCGATACAAGGTTTGCAAAACGTAGCCCAAAAGTTAAATATAGTGGGCTTTTCAGCATTCTTCATGGCTGCCTGAAGGTCCGTAAGTTTCCACTTTGGAATTTCCTGCGCATTTGTTTGTGCGTAAGAAAAAAACATTAATGCTATAAAAAATATTCTAATCATCTTTCCTGTTATTAAATTTCCATTCGTTTAAAAGCAAATTATAGTCTGCTTCGTTTAGCTTTTGCTCTTTATAGTGGCCCACAGCTTGTTTTTGCCTGTATGCTTCGTACAATGCAACTGCACAAGCAACAGAAATATTTAAAGACTTGATCATACCCACTTGTGGAATGATAAAATTACCATCGCCTAATGCTCTTGCTTCTTCACTAACACCATCATGTTCGTTACCAAAAACAAGTGCAACACTTTGGGTTAAATCAATATCGTATAAACTTACAGCATCAGAACTTAAGTGGGTTGTTAAAATCAACGGGTAGCGTTCTCTTACCTTTTTAAAACATTCTTTGGTGTCCGTAAATTGATGAATGGTAAGCCATTTAAAGGCGCTGCTGCTGCTTCTAAATCCCCATTTATGGTGCCGCGGAATTTGTGAATTCAAAACAAAAACTTCACTAACACCTATGGCATCGCAACTGCGCATAACTGCAGATACGTTGTGCGGGTCAAAAATATTTTCAAGAACTACCGTTATATCGTTCTGCCTCTTCGATAAAACAGCCTGCATTTTTTGAAGCCTTTCATTCGTCATTTCGGTTGCAAACTAATACAGCAAAGGGAAATGTTTATCATTTAATCTTTAAATTTGCACTCCTTTTTATTGTTCTTCATTACGAAGTTCACTTTTTGTTGATTCGGGACGTAGCGCAGTCCGGTAGCGTACTAGCATGGGGTGCTAGGGGTCGCTGGTTCGAATCCAGTCGTCCCGACCAAACGTTCTATGATTTCAGGGTGTTTAGGTTTTAGCGAGCCTTATGTGTGACCATTAAACTTTAAAAAAAAGTAAATATGGGTCGCAATTTGGTCACAAAAAATCTTAAAGGGACAGTAAGCATTGTCAAATGCAGGAACAGAATCAGGTTGAGGTGGAGTTACTTAAAAAAGAGGTACTCACTCAAACTTTTTATTTTTAACAAACAAAATTTTCTACAGGCTAAGAAGGTTGCAATCGCAATTGAGAATGACATGGGACTAAACTCTTTCGATTTTACCCTGTAGAAATATAAATCACCTCAATTTATGAGAAGGGAGAACAAATGAATAATGGGGAAACATCTAACAAAGCAAATACAAATGTAAAGAGCTTTATTTTTCGTACTACTTACTCCAATTATAGAGAATATGATTTTCCAGTCAAAGAGGCTAAATCAGAATCAAGTATATACGATGATGTTGATTTAATAAATGATGTATTTGAGGGTGATATTGAAAATACTTGGAATATAGATTACGTGTGCATGTAAGACTTAAGTCTAAGCATGTCTACAAAAA
>JAKFCI010000164.1:0-1736 GCA_036676725.1 Chitinophagaceae bacterium | reverse complement strand
AGAAATGGGAAATACTTTAAAAAATTAGCTATATGGAAATCATAACAAAATCAGTAATAACCTGTCCAAACTGCGGACACAAAAAAGAAGAAGAAATGCCGACAGACGCTTGCCAATATTTTTACGAATGTGAAAATTGCAAGACCCTTTTGAAACCAATGCAAGGCGACTGCTGCGTTTATTGCAGCTATGGTTCAGTTAAATGTCCATCAATTCAACAAGACAAAAAATGTTGTTAAAAAAATCGGATCTACTTGCAGGTACATTTAAAAGCTAAAAGCCACACATTCCAACGCTCCGGACCGACGCTTTTAAAAGAACTTGTAAGTTTCTGACCCAATAAAAATTGAATTTAAAAAATTCCGTGCCCGTAGGTACACCCTAATCTCTCTCCCCCCTCTCCAAAGTGTCCTTTACAAAACGGGCATTCTTAAAAGTTGGGTTGCTGTGCATTCTGATTCGCAGCATCCAACCTCTAATATTATTCTCATTTTCGAAAGCCTTCGGGGTTTAGGGAAAAAAGACGTCGTGTTGGTCTTGTATAAATTATATTAGGGGCAAGTTTAAACAAGAATATTTAAAAAAGAATGGCCAATATTGAAATACGAAAAGTAACGCTAAAGGATATTGCCCAGTTGCAAAGAATTGGCAGACTGACCTTCCAAGAAACCTTTTCAGCGTCAAACTCCGAGGAGAATAGGAGAAACTATTTGGAGGAAGGATTTTCTGAAGAAAAACTGGTTGCGGAACTTAAATATGAATGATAGCATATAACCTACTAATTCTTTCTGGGGGTTAATAATTTGCTCCCTTGCGGTGAAAAAACAAAACAAACGCCGCAATTTTGCGGTAAATAAATCATATATTTACCGCAAAATAGTTTTAGGCAATGGCTAAATATATCTACGAGCATAACAACTGGACAAAATTTACTTGGCAGGATAAAAGCATAAACGTCGTCTTTGGCGAGGTTCGCCTGATGCAAGGTAAAATCATCGGGCAAATGAACACTTTGGGCTTTTCTGCAAAAGAAGAAGCCACGCTTGCTGCCTTAACTTTGGACGTGGTTAAATCATCAGAAATAGAAGGCGAATTGCTTAACTACGACCAAGTGCGTTCCTCCATAGCAAGGCGTTTAGGCATCAATATCGCAGGACTTGTACCTAGCAACCGACATATAGAAGGTGTGGTAGAAATGATGCTTGATGCCACACAACGACATACTCCTCCATTAACTGAAGATCGTTTGTTTGGTTGGCACGCAGCACTTTTCCCTACAGGGTTTAGCGGCCCTTATAAAATAGAAGTAGGGCGATACCGAACAGGCGAAATGCAAGTGGTTTCAGGTGCTATGGGTAAAGAAAAAGTGCATTATGAAGCCGTAAAACCCGAACTTGTAAAACCTGAAATGGACAAATTTTTGGATTGGTTTAATAACGACAATAATCTTGACCTCGTATTAAAAGCAGCCATAGCACACTTTTGGTTTATCATTATTCATCCTTTTGATGACGGAAACGGCAGAATTGGAAGAGCCATAACAGATATGTTGCTTGCCCGTGCCGAAGATAGTGGCGAACGTTTTTACAGTATGTCGAGCCAAATTTTAATAGAACGAAAACAGTATTATGAAGTCTTACAAAAAGTGCAACATAGCACAGGCGATATTACCGAATGGCTCGAATGGTTTTTACATTGCTTGAAAAACGCTATGCTTGCTACCGAAAACACCACGC
>JAKFCI010000163.1:0-2452 GCA_036676725.1 Chitinophagaceae bacterium | reverse complement strand
GTAATTACCTACACCGGTTATGAAAGTGAGAGTGTGCGTATCAGTTCATCACAAGACAACAGCAGCGAAATCAATATCATCTTAAAGAAAAAAGAAAAGAAACTGGAAGAAGTAGTGATACAGGCCAGCGCAGAAGTAAAAGATGGCTGGACGAAATATGGAAAACAACTCTCTGATTATTTTATTGGCAGCACGCCTTTTGCCAAACAATGTACTATCGAGAATCCCGATGTGCTCAAATTCTATTTTTCCCGCAAACGGAATGTGTTAAAAGTAAAAGCTGAAGAACCTGTGGTTGTAATGAATTATGCATTAGGTTATCGCATCAGCTACCAGCTCGATTCATTTATTTACGATTATAATACAAAGTTCAGCGCTTATGCCGGCGTTGCATTTTATGCTGAGCTCGATTCAACAGCTGAACAAAAAACCGTTTGGCTAAAGAACAGGGAAAAAGCATACTTAGGTTCACGATTACATTTTATGCGTTGTTATTACGACAGTACATTAGCCGACAATGGTTTTGTGATCGAACATGTTTATAACGACACCATAACCGCAAAACCAAAGATTCGTTCCGTAGAAAATCCATACGATTCTGCTGTATATGTTTTAGTTGATAGTGTAGACAAAGAAATTAATCTGTTTGGAAAATACCGGATCGTTTATACGCTGCAACCAATGGAAAAAGAATACCTGCTTGCCAACAAATATCCATCAAGTGCGAAAGAACAACTCTCAACACTGGAACTGCTCAATGGATTTGTAATAACAGAAAATGGTTTCTTTTATGAACAATACGAAGTGATCAACAGTGGTTACTGGGCATGGAAAAATTTAGCTGATCAATTGCCGTATGATTATTGGCCGGAGGAGTAACAGCCAGTTCTGAGTTCAGAGTTATTAAGTTTTCTAGAAAAGTTATTCCTTTTCCTCAAGGCGTTTTACTTTTTCCCATAATTCAGGAATACGTTTTACCCAAACCAGTTCCTTTCTTTTTTGCAGCGCATCATCTACCGGTGTGCCGAAATATGATTTGTTTCCTTCAATAGAAGAAGGCACGCCGCTTTGTGCAAACACTACGGCGTTTTCTCCAATGGTTAGGGTTTTATTTACACCAGCCTGTCCCCATAACACCACACCATCTTTTATTTCAACAGCACCTGCCACACCCACCTGTGCTGCAAACAAACAATTCCTACCAATTACACTGTCATGACCAATATGCACCTGGTTATCGAACTTGGTACCACGGCCGATCACCGTATCATGCGTTACTCCTTTATCAATCGTACAGCCCGATCCCATTTCCACATCATCTTCAATGATCACTCGTCCGCAGCTTTCCATTTTCTTATACCAAACATCACGGTTCTTTTTAGTGTTGAAATAAAATGCATCGCTGCCAATCACTGTTCCTGCGTGCAGAATTACATTGTTGCCAATTACTGTATGATCATAAATAGAAACATTGGGATGAATAACGCAGTTTGTGCCGATCGTTACATGATTGCCCACAAACGCACCCGGCATAACAACTGTTCCTTCGCCAATAACAGCTGAATCGCTGATCAATTTATTGGATGGAGTGAACGGACGGAAATGACGAACGATTTTTAAATAAGCTTCAAACGGTTGTTCGCAAACCAACAGTGCTTTTCCTTCAGGCACTGCTGTTTCTTTATTGATGATAATAAAACTTGCTGCCGATTGAATACACTTGTCATAATATTTTGGATGATCAACAAACACTAGATCGCCTTCTTCCACTTTGTGTATTTCATTAATACCTGTTGCTAATCCATTTTTATTTCCTGTAACAACTGCACCAATCAGTTCAGCAATCCATTGCACAGGAACCGGAGAAGGAAACTTCATACATTGATTTTTGCCAAAGGTAATATGTTTAAGATTGCAGCAACAAACCATCAAATGATCGATAACAAATGTTGATGCCAACCGAAATGATCACTGGCGAATACTATGTTACAACTAAAAATCAACAACAGAAAACACATGAAACAACCAAAAAAGAACCGCTAAACCGAAAAAACTACCCTTCGGGAAAACTTTTTTTGAAATTTTTTTGTGGCGTTTTTTGCTGTTTTTAGCGACTGCTAAACGATGTGTTTTGTCTTCAACAAAAGATGAATTCATTCATCAGTAATTATTGCAAAAACAAAATGATTGATTTTTCAACTTGCTGAAACTATTGCCAACACAGCATTTCAGAAGATTTGTTTTTTTATGAAGTAAGTATTGTTTGTTGATTGTATAAAAAATGAACGTTATTATTGCATTCATTTTTATCTTCAACTGCTTCAAAAACGCATAGCCCTTTTCCACACGCAAACTTAAAATGTGAATAAAATTTTTTTGAAAAATTTTTTATATCGGAGAAATTATTTTTAATATTGTGCAGGGAAAGAAATTTCCTGGTACTTACTAACCC
>JAKFCI010000162.1:0-2039 GCA_036676725.1 Chitinophagaceae bacterium | reverse complement strand
TTCAAATTTGTTTTCTGCTGTAATAAAAGGTAACCCTGTTAGTGCAGCAATATGTTTGGCAACATTTTCCGAATAACCTTCGGGTGTGTTAATACCCGTGCCTACAGCAGTTCCGCCTAAGGCTAGTTCCGCTAAGTGTGGTAATGTATTTCTTATTGCCTTCAATCCATGATCAAGTTGAGAAACATAACCACTAAATTCCTGGCCAACAGTTAGTGGAGTCGCGTCCATAAAATGCGTTCTTCCAATCTTCACCACATGCATGAACTGTTTGCTTTTTTGCGCCAAAGTATTACGCAATTTTTCAATAGCAGGTATGGTTAATTCAACAATCATTTTATAGGCAGCAATGTGCATGGCTGTCGGGAAGGTATCGTTTGATGATTGAGATTTATTTACATCATCATTTGGGTGCAAAACCTTTTCTTTATCGGATAAACTGCCTCCATTTAAAACATGTGCCCTGTAAGCCACTACTTCGTTAACATTCATATTGCTTTGGGTACCACTACCTGTTTGCCAAACCACAAGCGGAAAATATTCATCCAGCTTACCTTCTAAAATTTCATCACAAACTTTCCCTATCAGGTCACATTTCTCTTTTGGTAAAACACCTGCATCAAAATTTGTTAAAGCTGCAGCCTTTTTTAAATAAGCAAAAGCTTTAATAATTTCTTTAGGCATGCGGTTAATATCCTGGGCAATTTTAAAATTTTCAATGCTTCGCTGGGTTTGTGCACCATAAAGTGCTTCTGCCGGAACTTTAACTTCACCCATTGTGTCCTTTTCTATCCTGTAGTTCATTTTGTAGATTTTGAGGTACAAAGGTAATTGTTGACGCTTCTCAAAAAGGTTGGATTCGTTTTTGATAAGATTAGGTATGATTAAAGCAAAAAATATAATTCCTTTTATTTTAGCTTTTGTTTTAACCGCATGCGACTGGCATATACCTACAAGTGATGAAGGTCTTGTTAGTGAAAATATTTCTGTTACAGATAGTTTTGCAGCTAAAGGCGATGGTTTAGTAATTAACGAAGCAATATCCGATAGTATAATGAAAGTGGATAATGCACAGAATAAAGACACTTTGCTTTTGCCACCAACAAAAGGAATTGATACAAAAAATGTGAATCCCGAAGATTTGATTTCGTATGCTGAAACATTGATGGGTGTACCTTATGTGTGGGGTTCAACAAACCCAAGTGTTGGTTTTGATTGCTCTGGTTTTATAACGCATGTATTCAATAAATTTAAGATCAGCGTTCCGCGGTCATCGATAGATTTTACAAATGTTGGAAAGGTGATACCTGTTCATGAAGCAAGGCGTGGCGATATTATTTTATTTACGGGTACAAATCCTTTAGAACGTTTTGTCGGTCACATGGGCTTAATTGTATCTAATGCTGATACACTAAAATTTATCCATTCTACTTCGGGGAAAGCAATGAGTGTAACTGTAACCCCTTTGAGTGATTATTATAAAAGCAGGTTTGTAAAAACTATTCGCATCTTTCCGGAAAACGATTCGTATGCTATTTCCCGGTAAATACGGGCTTGCGTTTTTCTAAAAAAGCTGCTGCACCTTCTTTCATATCATCTGTTTTAAAACAGTCGCCAAACGCTTCTATTTCATCATCAAATCCATTACGTGTATGATCAAATACAGCGTTTGCAGTCCATATACAACGGTTAATAGCAAATGGAGCTTTTGAAATGATTACCTGTAAAATTGATTTTGCTTTATTTACTACTTCTTCGTTTGTTGTTACATGATTGACCAAACCATATTGTAATGCTGTGGCGGCATCAATCATTTCGCCGGTCATTAATAATTCCAATGCACGACCTTTTCCTATTAGTTGTACCAAACGTTGTGTTCCACCATAACCGGGTATCAGGCCAAGGTTAACTTCTGGTTGGCCAAATTTTGCATTGTCAGAAGCAATCCTGAAATGACAAGCCATTGCAAGTTCGCAACCACCGCCTAAAGCAAAACCATTAACAGCAGCAATCACTGCTTTGGAACAGGTTTCTATTCT
>JAKFCI010000161.1:0-2035 GCA_036676725.1 Chitinophagaceae bacterium | reverse complement strand
GACTCCACATAAATAAATTCGTTTTTATGTTCTTTTAAATAGGTAATTGGCTGGATTAAAAAACTGGATGATTCATTGGCAATCATCGTTTCAGTTTCCTTGCTGCAACGTTCAATATAAGCCTCAGTAAAATTTTCGTTCCCTTTATTTTCCATTTAACACCCTCCTATTATAGGTAATCCCACTTTTACTATAGAGTCATGTTAAATAAAAAAGCAAATTTTACAATATAAAAAAGACGCCTAAACCCAATTAGAGTTTAGACGTGAAGTATACTATTAATTTTCTACAAGTTTATTTACTACCTTTTTCCCTGCTGGATTTTCTTCTATATTATCTTCTGCTTGTTTCGCCCGTTTCATAAAGAAAGCAAGGATAAGTGCAACAGCAGCAATAAAGGTGGATACGAAAAAGGCGAAATTTATACCATCTAATGTTGCGCTCATCAGGATTTGCTGCTGCATTTCGGCTAGTGCTGCTGCCGTTGGCTGCTCAGTCAAGTTTGCCATAGCTGCTTCACCAAGCTCGATAGCCTTTGACTCTGTACGGTTTGCCATGACGGTTACCAATAATGCTGTTCCAATTGCTCCAGATACTTGCTGAAGTGTATTGTTCATGGCAGTACCGTGTGGGTAAAAACGCGCAGGCAATTGGTTTAACCCGTTTGTAGAAACTGGCATCATCACCATTGACATCCCAAACATACGGACTGAGAATAAAAGCAGTAATTGAGTATACGTTGTCTCTAGTGTTAATTGGCTGAAAAGATAGCTTGTTACCACCGTGATGACTAAGCCAGTTATTGCTAAAAGACGTCCGCCAAATTTGTCGAATAGTTTACCGGTAATTGGTGACATAAGCGCCATAATGATTGCTCCTGGCAGCATCATTAGCCCTGCATCAAATGGAGATATGCCGCGTACCGTTTGAACATAAATCGGCAGCAAAAGCATCCCCGAAAACATAGCCATCGTAAGTACCATTGAGATAACAGATGATAAAGCAAACATAGGGAACTTAAAGATCCTATAATTAAGCATAGGCTGATCTTGTTTTAGTTGACGTAAGATAGACACTAGCAATGAAATAGCTCCAATCGCAATCGTCAAATAAACTTGTGGACTGTCCCAGCCTTGCTTTCCTGCTGAACTGAACCCATAAAGCAAGCCGCCAAAGCCCACGCTTGTAAGTAAAACAGATAAGAAATCAAGTCGAATATCAACTTTTTCTTTTTTATCCTTTAATAAGAAGAAGCCGATTAATAGAACAATCACTGCAATTGGTGTTACAAAGTGGAACAACATTCTCCAGTCATAGTGTTCGATTAACCAACCAGATAATGTTGGTCCAATCGCAGGTGCCCCCATTAAAACTAATCCAAAAACCCCCATTGCTGCTCCCCTTTTCTCAATAGGGAAACTTACTAACATGACATTCATTAAAAGTGGCATCATAATCGCTGAACCCGCTGCCTGCGTCATCCTGCCTGTTAGTAAAACCGGAAATACATGTGCCATCCCAGCAAGGATGGTTCCTACAGTAAATAAGCCCATGGCAACTAAGAAAAGTTTTCGTACAGAATATTTTTGAATTAAAAATGCGGTAGTTGGTATTAATATTCCATTTACTAACATGAATCCAGTTGTCAACCATTGCACAGTTGAAGCATCTACTTCTAAGTCAGCCATTATGGATGGAAGTGCAATATTAAGTAAAGTGTTATTTAAAAAAGCAATAAATGCCCCAATCATCAGGATTACAATAATCCCGTATGGGGGACGTTTTGTTTCATTTTTCATGTGTTCCATGTTTATATACCCCCTATAAACCCTTTGTACATTTTTTTATACCGTTGTTTCATGCAATATCAATAATATACCGACTGTTCATTTTTTGCAATCAAAAAATACTACAAAATTATGGGTTTGTAATGAACACCTTAATAATGTAGTATATTTTTATACAGGTAGTATAATTCGGATTATAGGTGATAATGTGAACGAACGTAAGCAGCATGTTATTAATAAAGCTCATC
>JAKFCI010000160.1:0-6648 GCA_036676725.1 Chitinophagaceae bacterium | reverse complement strand
AGTGGTTTCGTTAAACGGGGGATAATTTTGTTAAATACAAAAAGGAAGCTGATATATTGGTCTTTATCTATTTTAGTGATAATAATTTTTTGTACTAAAATCAATACATTATTAATATACACTCATGAAGTAACACCAGTTGGCGAAAAATTGTCAACTTCAAAACAAATTAAGAAAGATTTAGCTTATATTCTAAGAGATAATTATAGAGTTAGTAGTGTGAAATTATTTGATCTTGTCCCTGCAACATCTCTTTATCTCGGAAAGGATAAAGAAGTATTATTGAAGGCTTATCAAGCTACAAGTGATAAATATGTTCAGATTTCTTCAGAAGACAAGCGAATATTAAGATGGAAGGATGAAAACTCTCAAGAAGCTAAAATACTTGCAACTAATCAAGCAGTAAAATTTCTTGAATATTTAGTAGACCGTGAGTATGACCCAACAATCAAGGCTGTTTTTCTCTTTTATTATCCTAGCAATTTTTCAATAGATGACAGTGGTGAAACACCGATTGCAATCGGTATTGATGAATTTAACAAAGAATATCAACGATTAACGAGTGAAGGCTATAAAGATGAGAAACTAGAAAAAATGCTTGTAGAGAAGTTTATTTATTAGGAATATGGATTTATTTATAACTGTCTTAAAGGAGCTAACGGAGGCTAGACCTTCATAACTATCAGTCCTATAAAGCCGAGAATATACGGGATTTTATTCATCCTTGTAAGTTCTCGGTTTTATTATTTTATTTGGAAAGTATATGGCAGGTTAGTGAAAGAACAAGGTAATCAGATATAATAGAGATAAATGTAATGTTCATAGAGAATTGAGGAGAAATTGATGTCGCAAGATGGAATTGTTTTAGTAGCAAGTGTATCAATCTTTAGTGATGATAAAGTCTTAATTATAAGAGAGAATAAACCTACTGCTGTTGACAAGTGGAACTTTCCAAGTGGGCATATTGAATATGGTGAGGACATTCTCTATTCAGCTCGGAGAGAAGTTAAAGAGGAAACAGGGTTGGAAGTAAAACTGATTGGCACTACTGGTGTATATAATTTTATTAGTAGTACGAACAATCAAGTTATTTTATTTCATTTTATTGGTGAGGTTACTGGAGGTTCATTAAATCTTGAAGAAGATGAAATTTCTGAAAGTAAGTGGATAAAAATAAATGAGTTTGAAAGATTTGAAAATAAAGATTTACGAGAACCAAGTGTATTAAAGCAAATAATTGATAACTTATTAAAAGAGAATGTACACTCAATTAGTATGTATAATGAGCAACTTAATAAATAGTTCTTCTTAAGCTAAAGGGAGCTAGAGTTAATTAGAGGAATCGTAAAGGCGGTTCTTTTTGTTTTGCAGTTAAATGTGTTCGGTAATTGGTTACACCCCGCTTTCCGCTTTTGTAATTACTTACTTCGTAGATCTTTCCATCTGCAGTTACAACGTAAATGGTTTCGCCAACAACAGCAATGCCTTCATAATCTCCAACGCCTGCAAAAGGAATTTCTTTTTCTATCTTCTTTGTTCCGGTGTTGTAAATAAAAATAGTTCCTTGTTCATCCTGAACACAAGCAAAACGATTATCATCAATGGATGAAAGTCCTGATATTTCCAATAAAACCGCTGGCAAGTCCCACTGGTTTACAATTGTGACATCGGCATTTCCTGTCGCTTTATTATTGTTTTTGTCTTTCTTCTTTTTATTATCTCCTTTTACTTTTTGGTAGGAAAAGTCTTCGGAAGGTTGAAAGGCTTGCCTTATATCATCGAAGAAAAATACTACTGGTAAAGCCACAATTCCTATCATCATTGCTATTTTCATCTTGCTCATTTTTTAAAGTTTATAATTAATATTATTTAATCCCAGTACGCAATTTCATTAGCTTTTTGTCCTTCTGCCGAAAAAACAAAATGCTCGTCTTTTTTGCCATCTAGTTCTACCTGGTAATAGATTTGATCACCCTTTTCTATTTTTTCAATTTCCTCTAGCCTGAAATTTTTGTATTGCCCTTTTAATAAGCTTTCGATCGCCGGCGGCAGTTCAGTCACAGCAATGTCGTACTTAATCATGGTAATAACACCTGCTTCATTAATTAAAGCCGCATGGTCTTTCCGATCAATTTCAAATTCTACTTTGTAATGATTATTTAATTTTTCCCAATCTGCATCCACAGTCTCACTAAACCTTGTTTTAAAACCATTCTTCACTACGGAAGGCAAATCTTTTTCTTTGATCGAGTTATTGTCACAAGCGCTAAAAACACCGGCAAAAATCAAAACGACCAGGGTTTGCTTTAAATACATAACGCTGATTTGAAAACAAAATTGGGAAGTAAATCAGGAAAGAATTAGGAATAAAATAGGCGTCAAGAAAATTGCAAACTGATGATATGGTGGTTACTGTATTGGTAATTTACCCTGAAGCCATACAAATCAGCAATTGATTTTACGATGGCTAAACCCAGGCCGTTTGAAGTTAACGATTGGTGTTCTTTATAAAACCGGGTAAATACTTTTTCACTTTCTAAAGGAATAGTACTTCCTGAATTTTCAATGGTTAATGAAGTTTGATGAAACAAAATTTTAATAAACCCTCCATTTACATTGTGTACCACAGCGTTTTTAATCAGGTTCAACAGGAGCACCTGCGCCAGGTCTTTGTTCAAATTTATTTGGCAGATGGCATGCTCCTCGATATCCACCCTGATGTTTTTAAAATCAATTTGATCCTGGAATTCATTCATGATGTTTTTTGCCAGCACATTCAGGTCTATCGTTTCGTTATCTGTAAACTGGTGGTTTTCAATTTTGGATAGGAGCAGTAATGATTTATTTAATCGTGAGAGCCGTACCAGGTTATCAATGGCTCCGGTAATTAATTGCATGTCTTCCTGCAGCAAGCGGTCGTTCTCAACAACCCTTTCTAATTTATTCAGGCTGACGGCCAGTGGTGTTTGCAATTCGTGGGCTGCATTTTCTATAAAGTGTTTCTGGCTTGTGTAGGCGTCAATATTGCTTTTTAATAAACGTTGAACTGATTCATCCAACATGCGGAATTCTTCTACTTTGGTGGGTTGCATGGTAATAGGCTCTGGTGATTCTAACCTGAATTTTTTCAGGTCTTTTACCAACCGGTAAAAAGGACGCCATATTTTTTGAAGCAGAAAATTATTTAAAACAAGAATGGATATGATCAGCCCGGCATAAAGCCAAAGAAGTGCATAAAATAATTCTGAAACCAGGTCATCTTCTTCGACCATCGAAGAAATCACCTTCATATTATAATACCGGTTGTTAATGGAAAAAACAGTTTGTAGCATACGCACCGGCTCAAAATCTTTTTCGTTTTGCATGTACATCTGCGTGTCAGAATATACATCCTTAAAAGCTTTTGTTGTTACAAAAGGAACTTCTTTTATAGCATAGGAGCCTTCATCAAAATTTGATTTGCGTAAAACCGTTGAATCCTTTGCCGCCTTTTGTATGATCAATAGTTTTTCATTGTCCAGTCCATCATCAAGACTGTCATAGATTTCATCGAGCATGGCAAAATAAAAAATACTGGCCCAAACCGTTATGATCAGCAGTAAGATCGCGGCAAAGTAGGAGGTGGTATAATTAAGGAGCTTCATTCCGTAATTAATTTATAGCCCAAACCATAAACGGCTTGCAGTTCAATGCCTGCGCCAGAATCTTTTAATTTCTTTCTCAGGTTTTTGATCTGCGAATAAATAAAATCAAAATTATTGGCATCATCAATATAATCGCCCCACACATGTTCTGCCAAAGCGGCTTTATTGATCAAGCGATTTTTATTGCTGATCATGTAAAGAAGAATGGCATATTCTTTACGGTTCAAGACCAGTTCTTCATCGTTTACAAAAACGATCCTGTCGTCCGGTATCAATTTTAAGTTGTTGATTTGAATAATGGCACTGCCTTCAAACTTCCGCCTGCGTAAAACCGATTTTATGCGTGACTGAAGTTCCCCCATGTGAAAGGGTTTGGCGAGGTAATCATCAGCGCCAAAATCAAGCCCCTTGATTTTATCTTCGGTAGAATTTCTTGCAGAAATAATAATGACGCCTTCGCCTTTTTGGTCTTTTTTAATTTGTTCTAATATTTTCAACCCGCTTCCGCCTGGCAGAGAAATATCCAGCAGGATGCAATCGTATTCAAAGGTTTCGGTTTTTTCCATTGCCGATTGAAAATCCGTCGCTGTTTCCACAATATAATTTTCACGCTCCAACGCTTGCACAATTGTGGCCAGCATTTGCGGCTCGTCTTCAACAACCAAAATTTTCATTAATGAAATATAATGGTAAAATAAATAATGAATACTGGAAACAACTGGTAATAGCAATTAGAATTCATCCTTATGTTTCCGCAGCAATGCTACTATCAAGCCGGGAGCAATATATTTTGGATAAAAAGCAATGAAACCCTAACCGCCATTACTGGCAGTATAAATGACAAAGGATTTAAATTGATTATTGTTTGATAAATTCTACCCGCCTGTTATTTGCTTTACCCTCCGGTGTTACATTTTTATCTGCCGGTTGCGATTCGCCTTTTCCTTCCGTGGTTAAATTTTCTTCAGCAATACCATACTCCTGTACGAGGTGTGCTTTTACTGCAGCCGCTCTTTTTTCCGATAAAAGCAGGTTTGCTTTATCATCACCATCCGCATCTGTATGTCCAACGATCTTTACTTTCACACCAGCGTTTTCTTTAAGCACATTGGCAATGTCTTTTAAGGCGCCTGATGATTCCGGTTTTATTTGATCGCTGTTTACATCAAACAAAATTCCACGGGTTACAAATTTACCTTCGGTCATTAATTTATTACGTGTATCCGGTGCACCAACGGCCAGCCTTAAATTTCCTAAAAGCATGTAATCATCAGCTCCATAAGAACCCTGCATACCAAAGGTGATTGCATTGTATTTGCTCGTTGCATCAAAGGCACGTGGAATATCCCAAATCTTTTCTCCATTGGCATACACTCTTAATCTTTGCCCCTGGCGCCACATAGAAACGTGTACAAAATTATTTTCAGCATTATCCCAGTTTTTAAATTCAACATCATTGTTAAGAGTATGGTTCCCGCTGCTGCCTATTATTAATTTTGAATTGGCAGATGTTCGGGCACTCTGTCCCGGCCTCAATTGCATATGCAACGCATGATCACCTCTCCAGCTAACATAATGGTAATAGTTTGTATAATCCTGCGGCGTTTTAAGGTTGGCAATGTTCACAGCCAAATGGGTTCCCCTCCATTCAGGGTTTACTCCCAGGTCAAATTCAAATGTAAAATTGTCGGGAATGCTCGTAATAAATTCAGGATGAAAAACGCCTTCTTTTGCAATCTTCAACCATTTGCCTTCGCGGTTATTAATGGTTACCACTTCGGCTGTAGCGTTGGTATTCCATCTTGTAGGAAAATCGCCTATAGCGGCGGTGCTAAAATCTTCGTAAGCCACCACTTTTTCACCGGGCACAAAATCATATTTAGTGGTAAATGAAAGTGCTGGCGTAGCTGTACCTTTTTCTTTTGTGCCATCTGCATTTTTTATTTTTACATCACCGTCTGCATCAATTTTGGTGGTGGTACCATCGGCTTCTTTTATTTTAGTATCTCCGTCTTCATCTTTTTTAATTTTGGTTCCTTCCTCTACTTCATCTAAACCTTTATCCATCGTTCTGTCCACTTTGTTGTTGGCTCTTTGCTTTACTTTTTGCTTCGCCCTGTCAAGAATTGATTGGGAATAAACGGAACCTGAGATAGAAATAAGAAGTGTAGTTATTAATAAAAAACAAAAATTCTTTTTCATAATTGTTTTTTTTTAAATGTAAAGATTTATCAAAACATGATAAAATTTTTCTATACTCTTCTAATCCAATAAATTTCTTTTCCTATGGTGAGAATAGATTCTTTATGTACATGGGTTGGCCTGGCGCATTTCTACTTCGCCTGGGCAGAACCATGTTCTTAGCATTTCATTGATTTCTTTGCTGGTTCAGGAATTTAATGAATAATGCTTTAGGTAAATCGTTGGTCAGGCGACCAAGACAACGAGGGGAATTAATGTCGACATCACTTTCTGGCATCTCAAAATGAGTGATAAATGGAGGATTATTAAAACCAACCTACAGGATGTTTACAATGTTTTCATCAATTAGTGAATGTTGCCTTCCTTACTTTATAAGTAATAGTGTATGATTTTGTATTGCGATTTCCATCTTTGTCCGTAAAGACAATACTAACTGGAATATGATGAATACCAATCATCCCCGATGGTATACTCATTATTGCAACCCCTTTATCATTTATTAAAATTGAAGAACCATTAACTAACACTTTATGTATTTCAAGGTTTCGACAAATTTTGACAGTGATTACAACTTAAAGAAGATTAATTAGAAACTATTGATCTTATAGTTAAAGGTAATTTAGTACATTCAGGCAATTGACTAATGGTAACAAGTATGCAGACTTTCCAGGAAGGTCAATTGGTTGCTGAAGGAAAAGCCGTTCACACTTTCATTAAAAGTAAATCCTGAAATTTAAATATTTGGAATATTTTCTAAAAGATCGACATGCTACCTGGCTCGAACTATTCTTCGACCTTGTTT
>JAKFCI010000159.1:0-5546 GCA_036676725.1 Chitinophagaceae bacterium | reverse complement strand
AGATGCAAATTTTTGAGTTCATGAAACAGGTGTATGCTTCATCCGAAGAAGACAAACGAAAGCTTAAATTTCTATATCAAAAAAGCGGTATTGATCAACGTTATTCTGTAATTTCTGATTATAGTCGTCCAATTCAAGAATGGAAATTTTACCCACAAACAGAAGGTCTGGAACCATTTCCCTCGTTAGAACAGCGGATGAATGTTTACAATAAAAAGGCGCCCTTATTGTCTGTTGATGCAATAAGAAATTGTTTGCATGATATTATTCACCCAAAAGAAATAACACATTTAATTACGGTGAGTTGTACGGGCATGAGTGCCCCGGGTTTAGATCTACAGGTAATGGAGATGATGGAGCTCAATAAAAATATTTTTAGAACGTCGATAAATTTTATGGGTTGTTATGCGGCTATACATGCGCTAAAAATTGCTGATGCATTTTGTGCCGTTGATAAAAATGCCAAAGTAATGATCGTTTGTACTGAATTATGTACCCTGCATTTTCAAAGAGAAGGCACAATGGATAATATTGCATCTTCTTTATTATTTGGCGATGGTTCATCTGCTGCTTTGATAACTTCTAACGACAGCGCTTTAAAAGGTTTGTTTATAGACAATTTTAGCAGCGAAGTAATTCCAAAAGGAAAAAGGGATATGGCCTGGGAGCTTTCTTCGAGTGGGTTTTTAATGACATTAAGTGGCTATGTACCTGATTTGATCCAGGAAGACTTCAGGGGCGTTGTTGATAGTGTGATTGAAAAAGAAAACCTGACTATCGATAATATTACACACTGGTGCATTCATCCGGGCGGAAAACGCATACTAGAAGCCATACACAAAAGCCTTGAGTTTAAAAACGGTGAACTGAATTCATCTTATCATGTTTTAAAAAACCACGGTAATATTTCATCTGCTACCATTTTGTTTGTTTTAAAAGAAATGATGGAAAAAAAAGAAAAGATCGGTAAATTGTTTGGGGCTGCATTCGGTCCTGGGTTAACCATTGAAACATTTACTGCTCATAACTAATGCCATCATTTAAACATCGTTCCAATCAAAAAGAATTATTGGATGATTTGCATATTTCTTTTGATGACATCAAACAGAATATGAAGGAGTTGGATGTAATTAATAGAAGACTAGGTGGTCATGCCATTACTTTGAAAGGCATTCAAAATCTATTAAATAATGTAGATCCACATCATAAATTACATATTGTAGAATTAGGTTGTGGTGGCGGAGATAATTTAAGCGTAATAAAAAAATGGGCTGAGAAAAGAGATGTAAACCTGCAACTCACCGGCATTGATATTAATGAAGCCTGTATAAAATATGCAATGGAGCAAAAAGGAAACTTGGAGATTTCATTCATTTGTTCTGATTATACCGATGTTCAATTTCCACAACGTCCGGATATCATTTTTTCATCTTTATTCTGTCATCATTTTAATGATGATGAATTAGTTTTTATGTTGAATTGGATGAAAAATAATTCAAATGTTGGTTTTTTTATCAATGACCTTCATCGGAATGCACTTGCGTATTATTCTATTAAAGGATTGACGCAAATTTTTTCAAATAGTTATTTGGTTAAAAACGATGCACCACTTTCTGTGCAGCGGGGATTCAAAAAAAATGATTGGGAAAAATTATTTAAACATGCAGGTATAGAAAATTATACTTGTAAATGGCAATGGGCTTTTCGCTGGCTAATTATTTATAAAAGATGACAGTTGATAAATTAAAGTATGATGTCGCTATTATAGGAGCCGGGTTAGCCGGGCTTTCTTTATCTATACAACTATCACGGAAAGGTTATTCTGTTATATTATTTGAAAAGGAAAAATTTCCCTTTCATAAAGTTTGTGGTGAGTATATAAGTTTAGAGAGCTGGGATTTTTTAAAAAGTTTGGGTTTGCCATTAGAGGAATTAAATCTGCCGATAATTAAATCTTTAATGCTTACATCACCTAATGGCAAAACATTACAAACAGAATTACCATTGGGTGGTTTTGGTATTAGCCGGTATTTTTTAGATGCAGCGCTAGCGGACATTGCTAAAAATTCGGGTGTTACATTAATAGAAGAAACTAAAGTGGAAGGAATTGAGTTTGATGATGAATTTAAGATCCAATTCAACAGAATAAATGACTCTGCGAAGCAAACCGTAAAAGCAAATATTTGTTGTGCTGCTTATGGAAAAAAATCTAACCTGGATGTAAAATGGAACCGGTCTTTTTTACAATTAAAAGACAGCCGGTTAGATAATTATGTTGGCATTAAATATCATGTGCAAGCAAATTGGAAAGAGAACGTAATAGGACTACACAATTTTGAAAATGGTTATTGTGGTATTTCTAAAATAGAAGATGACCGTTACTGCTTGTGTTATATGACAAGAGCCGGAAATTTAAAAAAATACAAAGGCAGCATTCATGATATGGAAAGGGAAATTCTTTTTAAAAACAAACATTTAAAAAAGATATTCAGCGAATGTAAGATCATTGATTCCTTTCCCATTTCAATATCACAGATCAATTTTAATAAAAAAACCGTTGTCGAAAATAATGTGTTAATGCTTGGCGATGCTGCGGGCACTATTACACCTTTGTGTGGTAATGGAATGAGCCTTGCACTTCATAGCAGTAAAATTTTAGCAGGTTTTATTGTTCAATTTTTATCAGGTACAATTGATCGCGACCAATTAGAAATGGGGTACGAACAGGAATGGAATAAAACATTTTCAAAACGGCTTAGAACAGGTCGCATTCTTCAACGTTTTTTTGGAGGATCAACTTTAACTAATTTGTTTGTTCAAACTTTTAAAATGTTTCCTTTCTTAGTTCAATCAATCATTAAAAAAACGCACGGGCGGCCATTTTAAGGCATAGCCTTTGCCATTTATATAGTATGCAACACGTTACAGCAGGAAAAAAAACATTGGTTTTGGGTGCGTCAGAAAATCCATCACGTTACAGTTATTTGGCAATGCGTAAACTTACGTCGCATGGTCACCCTGTTGTTGCAATAGGAAAGAGAAAAGGAAAGGTGGGTGAAGTTGACATCGAAACGAATCATTTGCCTCATGAAAATATTCACACAATTACATTGTATTTGAATCCAACGAATCAAAAACCATACATTGATTACATACTGGATCTAAAGCCAAAACGCATCATTTTTAACCCAGGAACAGAAAATGATGAATTAATTAAAAGTGCAAAACAACATGGGATTGAACCGGTACTTGGCTGCACTTTAGTTATGTTAAGTGTTGGCAATTATTGATTCCATTTTACTACTTTATTTTGTTTTTTTCTGCTACATCAATCTGCCTTTACGGGAATATTACGTTTAAAAATTTGGTGATTTTACGATTGCGTTTTGAGTGCTTACACTTAATCTTTTAAAAGGCATTTCAAAATATTTTGAAATGCTTGAAGGATTTTTAAATTTTACTAACGCGACTTAAATAAGTCATGTATTCGAAATCCAAATCCAATCCTTTTGAAAACTAATTGAATGAAAAATCTTAAATTAATAGCGCTCGGTGCATTTTTCTCCTTAAGTTTTTTCAGCAGTTTCGCCCAGCATGCGCCTGCTTTTACAGATCCAAACTACAACAAGCCAAAACTTTTTTCAGATCTCCCGGAAAAATTAAATCTTGACATTCCACAACTTGAAAATTTGTTTCTTCAGGCTGAAAGCAAGCATGTGAAATTTTTTATTGGTGAATTTAATTTCCAGGGCAATGTGGTTTCAAAGTCAAACCCTGCCGATAAAAAAGTACAGTCCATAGTGATCAAATCAACAAACCGCATGGGCGCTGCCTTCACTTTTACAAAAATTATTCATGAAGATGGAAGCTTTGCATTTAAAGGAAGAATACTAAGCCGCGATCATAGCGATGCATATGATATGCAAAAAGAAAACGATCAATATTTTTTTATTAAGAAACACCAACTGGAAATTTTAAATGAGTAAATAGACAATGTAAAAAACCAAAACTATCCAAATCCTTAGAATCCAAATCCAATCCTAGTCTCATGAAAATCTTAATCCGAACCCTGCTTGCTTTTGTTTTTTTTATTTCCAAGCCATCATTTGCGCAGGTTCCAGCTTACAGTAGCTTTCCCGGTGCAACTGCAGTATTATTTTTAGATTTTGATGGTCATACAGTTAATGGTACCAGTTGGAATAGCAATGGTCCTATCGTTTGTGGTCCTGCTAACATGGACAATGCCAAGATCACTGAAATTTATAATCGCATTGCCGAAGATTACCGTCCCTTCAATATTAATGTAACAACTGACTCGCTAAAATATGAAGCTGCACCTGCAACCAAAAGAATGCGGGCCATTTTTACCATTACCAATAGTTGGTATGGCACCAGTGCTGGCGGTGTTGCTTACATTGGTTCTTTTACCTGGGGTGATAATACACCGTGTTTTATTTTTACAGCATTATTTAAGTATAATGTAAAAAATATTGCAGAAGCCGGTGCGCATGAACTAGGTCATACACTTGGTTTAAGACACCAGGCAACATATGATGCTTCATGTGCTAAGATCCAGGAATACAATTCCGGGATTGGTACCGGAGAAACAAGCTGGGCGCCAATTATGGGTGTTGGTTATTATAAAAATTTAACTTCCTGGCACAATGGTGCTGACCCTTATGGATGCAGCAGTACCCAGGATGATTTTTCTATTATCTCAGGATCAAATAATGGTTTTGGTTTAAGAGCAGATGATCTTGCGGGTTCAACAAAAAATTTACCACTTCAAAATTTTACCAATAACCAGTTTACAACAACAGGTTTAATCAATACTGCTGCAGATAAAGACTATATCAAATTTTCTATAAGTAATACAACAAAGCGTTTCGAGTTAAAAGCTACACCCACAAATGTAGGTGCAGGTGATGCCGGATCAAATCTTGATATTCAGGTAGAATTATTGGATTCCAGGAGTAGAGTTTTAGGAAAATACAACCCACCCACTGTATTAAATGCCGCTCTTGATACAATGTTAGAACCGGGAACTTATTTTATAGCTGTAGATGGTGTAGGCAATCAATATACTTCAGATTATGGAAGTCTTGGCTCATACAGTATTACAGCAATTCAAAGCGATCCGATTATTTTACCGGTGCATAAACTGGAATTGAAAGGAAGTACTGATAACAACAGGCACAAATTAGATTGGGTCATTGAAGCTGATGAAACAATTGTTAGCCAAACGCTTGAAGTGTCTGCTGATGGAAGAGCATTTAACAAGGTTGCCGAATTAGCCGCTGCAGATAGAACATTTAATTATTTACCTGCATCAACTGGTGCATTGCAATACCGTGTGAATGTTAGTTTCGATAACGGGCGACAATACTATTCCAATATAATTGCATTGCGTAATGGTGCCATTTCAAAACCACAGTTATTTAGCAATTTAATACGCACCAATTCAATTATGGTCAATAGCCCTGCTAATTTTAGTTATTTAGTGAGTGATTATAGTGGAAGAACTTTGGCTAAAGGAATGGTAACAA
>JAKFCI010000158.1:0-12215 GCA_036676725.1 Chitinophagaceae bacterium | reverse complement strand
TTATTCACTAAAACAATAGTAGAACTACCCATATAATTGTCGTGTAAACCCTTACCGGGAAATTTTGTTTAAGATTTGCTTCGTTTTTAAAAGAAAAAATCAACCCCGACTTTTTATTCTATCATTTTTTTAAACAAAATTTTCCCGCCACCAAATTATTGAATTTGGTAAATTTGAAACTTTGTCGCCTGTATACCTTTAACCTTTAAATTTCTTTGCATGAAATCCTTACCTGATTTTGTCATGCTTGTGGATGATGATTTTGATGATCACGAAATTTTTAGTTTGGCATTGGAGTCAGTTGATCCTTCTATAAAATGCGCCTATTACGATTCGGCACAAACAGCTTTAAACGATATTCTACAAAAAAGCTTTATACATCCTGATTATATTTTTTTAGACCTGAACATGCCAGGGTTAAATGGAATACAATTCCTGGAGCACCTAAAAAAGGAGGAGTGTTGCACTTCAGTACCAATAGTAGTTTATTCCACCAGTATTTTACCATCAGATAAAGAAAAGGTCTTAAACCTGGGTGCGGATTATTTTTTTATTAAACCATCGTCTCATAAAGAATTGATAGCAGAACTGAATTTAGTTTTTAAAACCATTAAGAAATTACCTGCTGAAACATCAACTTAACAAAACAGCAACAATCCTTACAACTTGCTCCTGACGAAATATCCAAAGCTGATTTACCTTTGCACTCGCAAAAACGCCTCAAACATTTTCTGTTAACTTATGGCAAGTTGTTATTAAATGCACGGTTTTTGTTCCATTCATCGTTCTAAATTTTTAGGTTTTGGTTGCAATCATCATTTTTTTTATCGCCCATTGGTATTTGTCTTTATTTTCTCAAACCTTTTTTTTACACAGGTATGCAGCGCATAAAGCATTCGACATGAGTCGTGGCTGGGAACGTTTCTTTTTCATATTTACTTACATTACTCAAGGATCTTCCTATTTAAGTCCACGGGCTTACGGTATTATGCATCGTGTTCACCATGCATATACGGATACAGAAAATGATCCCCATTCACCAGCCTACGATAAGAATTTATTTGCTATGATGTGGCGAACAAAAGAAACGTATAGCGGCATTTTATATGGAACTATCCCGGTTGAAGAAAAGTTTACCAAGAATGTACCTGACTGGAAAAAGTTTGACCTGTTTTGTAATGATTGGCCTTCCCGCCTTATGTGGATCGGGATATATATTTTATTCTATGTGGTATTTGCGCCTTCTATCTGGTGGTTTTTATTAATACCGATACATGCCGTAATGGGACCGTTACACGGAGTGATTATTAACTGGTTTGCTCATAAATATGGTCATGTAAACTTTGAAACGGATAATACTTCAAAAAATCTTTTTAAAGTAGACCTATTAATGTTCGGAGAAGGATACCATAATAATCACCATAAATTCCCTTCAAAAACAAATTTTGCTTCCAATAAAGGTGAATTTGATCCTTGCTACCCGATCATTAAATTATTAGACAAAGCAGGCATCATCAAGGTAAACAACGTGAAACACGAGGAAGCTTAAGTTCCTTATATAAATAAATTTAAAAAGAATGGACCTGCTCCATTCTTTTTTTTACATAATTGGTGACAGCTACCTAATGGCTAGTTCATTTCAATTAGGCAAAAAATATAGGCAGATTTTATAATTAAATTTGGATGGCATTTAGATTAATAGAAAACAAAGACCAATTAAAAGAGAAAATATGCAAGTAGATGTTAGAAAATTAATGCTGACTGATTATGAAGAATTAAAGGCTTCAATGATTGAATCGTATAAGGGCTGGGATGTTGTTTGGAAAGAATCACAAATTCAAAAACTTTTATCCATTTTCCCCGAAGGACAGCTTGCTATTATTGTTGATGATAAGGTAGTTGGCTGTTCGTTATCTATAATAGTTGATTACAAAAAATTTGGTGATGACCATACCTATAAAGAAGTAACTGGTGATTATAGTTTTTCTACCCATGATCCTCGTGGCGATTTTTTATATGGCATAGATTCTTTTATTCGATCTGAATACAGGGGTATGCGACTTGGCAGAAGATTATATGATGCCCGCAAAGAGCTTTGCGAAAAATTAAATTTGAAAGGAATTGTATTTGGAGGCCGCATCCCGGATTATCATAAATATGCTGCAAATCTTTCACCCAAAGAATACATACAAAAAGTCAAAAGCAAGGAGATACACGATCCTACATTAAATTTCCAGTTGTCCAATGATTTTCATGTAAAAAAGATTTTGAAGAATTACATGCCCGGCGATTTGGAATCTGCCGACAATGCCGTTCTGTTACAATGGAATAACATTTATTATACCGATGCCAAAAAAACCACTTATGCTTCAAAATCAAGAGTGCGTTTAGGTTTGGTTCAATGGCAAATGCGCAACTACAAAGGCATGGAAGAACTATTTAACCAAATAGAATTTTTTGTAGATGCCACAAGTGGATATAAAGCAGACTTTGCGTTGTTCCCTGAGTTCTTTAATGCACCGTTGTTGATGGATTATAATCATTTGCCGGAGTCTGAAGCCATTAGAAAACTGGCTGAAAAAACAGAGGAGATCAGGCAAAAATTTAGCGAGTTTGCCATCGCCTACAATATCAACATCATTACGGGTAGCATGCCATTGTTACGGGATAATGGCCAGCTAAATAATGTAGGTTACCTGATACGGAGAGATGGCTCGTTTGAATGCTATGAAAAAATTCACATTACCCCGGATGAAACAAAGTTTTGGGGACTTGTTGGTGGCAACCAGGTAAAAACATTTGATACAGATTGTGGTAAAATTGGCGTGCTGGTTTGTTATGATGTGGAGTTCCCGGAATTGGGAAGATTGCTTGCAGAACAAGGCATGCAAATATTGTTTGTTCCCTTTTTAACGGATACGCAAAATGCCTATAGTCGTGTACGAAATTGCGCAATGGCCAGAGCTATTGAAAATGAATGTTTTGTTGCCATAGCCGGCAGCGTGGGCAACTTGCCAAAAGTTACCAATATGGACATACAATTTGCACAATCGGCTGTATTTACGCCTTGCGACTTTGCATTTCCAACCAATGGCATTAAGGGAGAATCAACACCAAATACCGAAATGGTTTTAGTTGTTGACGTAGATCTGGACTTGTTGAAGGAATTAAATTCTTTTGGAAGTGTACGCAACTTGCGTGACCGAAGAACCGATCTTTATAGTGTAAATCTTATAAAGTAAAAGGTTTTTAATAGCCTCCTTAAAATATGAAGAGCATTTATTTTAAACCGGTTTTTAAAACAGCGTCTTTACTATTTTTAGCTGTTTTATCAACCATAGTTCTAATTGGATGTAATCAATCTGAATCACGAACGATTGTAACAAAGAGAGATACAACCATTACACCGGTTAATGCTTTTACCAGTTTAAAATTAGATAGTTCACTCATTGAAAATTTTATCAAGGAGCATAAAATTGCTGATACTTCGGCAAATCGTTTACGTAGTTTTTATAACAGTCGCAATTACCAGTTTGCCTGGTTTACCGAAGAAGGCATGGCTGAACAAACACAAGCCTTTTGGAATTTACACAATAACTTTTTAAACTATACTAAAGACAGTTCGTTGCTGGATAAACAATTTCACCAGCAGATGCAGGATTTAATAGCCGGTGATAGCTTAATAAATACTAAAGCAAGTTTAATAACCCAAATAGAATTAAAATTAACCGAACACTTTTTTGAATATGCGCAATATGCATATGCCGGCAAAATAGATCCAAAGGAATTGCAATGGAACATACCACGCAAAAAAGTAAATGCACTTGATTTATTAGACTCGCTGATTGCAAATAAAGGAAGGAACCTGGAAGAATGGGAACCCGTTAACAGGCAGTATCGCCTGCTAAAAAAAGAATTGGTGTATTATTATGATGTTGAAAAAAATGGTGGTTGGGATTCTGTCAGAATTCAAAAAAATAAAAAGTATAACCTTGAAGATTCATCAAGCACCATCAAAGAAGTAAAAGTGCGATTGCACAAGGTTGGACTATATAGTACAAATGATAGTTCAGCAAAATATACAAAACCATTTCAAACAGCAATTAAAAAAGTACAAAGAAATTTTGGCTTAAAACCTGATGGCATTATCAATTCCGTTCTTGTAAAAGAATTAAATGTTTCTGTAAAAGATCGCATCGAACAATTGTTGATCAACATGGAACGCATGCGGTGGATGCCACAGGAAAGAGGCTCAAATTTTATTCTTGTCAACATCCCCGAGTTTAAACTGCATGTTTTTGAAAGCGGCAAAAAAGTTTTCGATATCAATATTATTGTAGGCAAGGCTGGCACCAATACTGTTGTTTTTAGCGATGAATTAAAATACGTTGTATTCAGCCCTTATTGGAATGTACCCAGAAGTATTGTGCGCAATGAAATATTGCCGGCAATGCAACGCAATTCAAATTATCTTTCATCACACAACATGGAACAAACGGGCATAAGTAATGGATTGCCCGTTATTCGCCAGTTACCAGGTGGTGATAACTCTTTAGGAAGAGTAAAATTTATCTTTCCAAATAATTACAATATTTACTTTCATGACACGCCTGCAAAGTCTTTATTTGGAATAGAAAAAAGAGCTTTTAGTCACGGTTGTATTCGTTTAGAAGAGCCGGTAAAAATGGCCGAATATTTATTACGCAACCAGCCGGAATGGACACCTGAAAAAATTTATACTGCAATGCATGCAAACAAAGAAAAATGGGTGCCATTAAAAAAAACAGTCCCGGTTTATGTTTCTTATTTTACAGCGTGGGTTGAGGGCGATGGACAATTAAACTTTAGAGAAGATATTTACGGCCACGATAAAAAAATGGCAAAAAGGCTATTTTTAAAATAGGGATGAAATAAACATCATTTTGTAATTTGTGCTTATACACAACTGCAGCATGTCAAAGGTTTTAATACTTTTTGCGCATCCATTATTTGAAAAATCGAGGGTACATAATGAGTTATTGTTGCAAGCACAATCCCTTTCAGGTGTTACCATCAATGATCTGTACCAAAATTATCCCGACTTCGATATTGATGTAGAAAGAGAGAAAAGTCTTTTGTTAGAAAATGACATAATCATTTGGCAACATCCTTTGTATTGGTATAGTGCGCCTGCTATTTTAAAGCAATGGCAAGACCTGGTTTTAGAGCATGGTTGGGCGTATGGAAAATATGGATCTGCACTATCGGGTAAAAAAATATTTAATGTGATTACATCGGGGGGTAGCGAGATGGCTTACCAAAAAGGCGGGCATAACAAATACCCGATTTATGATTTCTTAATACCCTTTGAACGTACAGCCGAATTATGTAAAACCACTTACTGGCCACCATTCTGGGTACCGGGCGTTCACCGGTTAGAAATAGATCAAATTAAAATTTACGCCACCCAATTTAAAAAACTGCTTACCGCATTAAAAGAAGATATTTTTTCAGAAGAAGATATTTTAAATCATAAACTCTTAAATCATCTTGTTCCAATTCAATCAATGCAATAAATGGCACAACATTCTTTTTTAATACAGGCATTGGTTTATTTGGCAGCTGCGGTTGTATTTGTTCCATTGGCAAAACGTTTAGGACTAGGTTCGGTTTTAGGTTATTTGCTAGCAGGGGTAATAATTGGCCCCTTTGTAATGGGCTTTGTTGGAGAAGAAGGACAAGACATCATGCATTACGCTGAATTTGGAGTAGTAATGATGTTGTTTTTAATTGGGTTAGAATTAGAACCCGAATTGCTTTGGAAATTAAAAAGATCGATCCTTGGCCTCGGAAGTTTACAAGTAATTCTTACAACAATCATTATCGGATCTATTTGTTTTGCTATTGGTTTTAACTGGCAACAATCTCTTGCAACAGGTATGATCCTAGCTATGTCCTCTACTGCTATTGTAATGCAAACTCTAACTGAAAAAGGTTTAATGAAAACTGCCGCAGGGCAAAGTTCTTTTTCGGTTTTACTTTTCCAGGATATTGCTGTTATTCCCATGCTGGCGCTGTTTCCTTTACTGGCAACTTTGCAAATTATTGCAGCGCCTACAACGGCTGAATCCGGCACCTCCTGGGTAGATGGGAAGCCTGCCTGGTTGCATGCACTTATTGTGTTAGGTTCGGTTGGCGCCATCATTATTGCCGGACGTTTATTAATCCGTCCTTTATTAAGAATAGTTGCCAAATCCGGATTAAGAGAGGTTTTTACAGCTTCTGCACTTTTAATTGTGGTGGGTATCGCAGCCTTAATGACGCAGGTGGGACTAAGTCCGGCACTGGGCGCTTTCCTTGCAGGTGTGGTATTGGCTAATAGCGAATACAGGCATGAATTAGAAAGCGATATCGAACCTTTTAAAGGTTTGCTTCTTGGATTATTTTTCCTCGCTGTAGGTGTTTCAATCGACTTTGCATTAATTGCTGCACAACCACTACAAATTATTGGTTGGGTAATACTGCTTGTTACGGTAAAAGCCATTGTGCTGCTATTTTGTGGCAGGTATTTTAAAATGAGCGCAGAACAAAATTTTATCTTTGCTTTTTCGCTTAGCCATGTAGGTGAGTTTGCTTTTGTCCTACTTTCTTTCTCGTTGGCCCAAGGCATTTTGCCCCAGGATGTTGTTAGTTTAATGATCGCTGTTGTTGTTATCAGCATGGCCTTTGCACCGCTTATTATGATGCTTAATGAAAAATTAATCTTACCTAGAATTGGCACTACTGAAGCAATAGAAAAACAACCTGATACCATTGAAGAAAAAAACCCTGTGATCATTGCAGGCTTTGGACATTTTGGAAATACGGTCGGCAGGTTTTTGCGGGCAAGCAATGTTAAAGCAACTTATCTCGATCTTGATTCTGACACAGTAGATGTATTAAGAAAATTAGGATTCAAAGTTTATTATGGAGATGCTTCACGGTACGACCTTTTACATTCCGCAGGTGCCACAGAAGCAAAGATCATTATCATAGCAATTGACAAAGCGGAAAAAAGATTAGAAATGATCGAGACTGTGAAAAAGCATTTTCCTCATTTACATATTTTGGTACGGGCTACAAATCGTTACGATGCCTACGACCAAATGAATGCAGGCATGTTGCATGTATACAGGGAAACTTTAGATACCAGCATCAGGATGGGCGTTGATGCGTTAAGTTTATTGGGATACCGTACTTATACTGCAAAACGTTTAGCCAGGACGTTTTTAAAACATGACGAAATGAATTTGAAAAAACTGGCAGCCATTCGTAATCCTGAAGAATATTTAACAACTGCACGCCAGTACATAGAGGAACTGGAATTAATTGTAAAAGCCGATGCCATAGGACAAATAAATACGGACGTGAGTTGGGATGCGGAAAGTTTACGTGAAGAAATAAGAACCACGAGTTAGCACTTCATCGTAAAATACATAAAGCCAACATTGAAATATTTTTCCTAAATCGTTTATTATTTAAATCCGGACAATTATATTTGTACCTGCCTCGCTGTTAATTTTAAAAAACGCATAGCAATCATTGCATCTCTTGGTTAAGTTTTTAAAGGATAATAGTTAACAGTTCGATTTTCATTTTCGCCTCAGCCTCAAGATTCATTTTGTACAGCCTTTTTATTATTAGTAAGTATTTATTGGTAACATTTTAAAATTGTAACTATGAAGCTTTCTGAATTTATTTTATTAAATGAAGAGGAGAAGAAATTTGGCCTTTTGCATGAAGGGGTTTTAATTGCAAAAAGAAAAGATGGAAATTGCCTGGTCCTTCTTTTTCAATTGGAAAATTATTATGTTGAAACCTTTTGTAACCGGGCTAACAAACAAATAGAAGAATACAGGGCTTTTACCGATACTAATACGCTGCATCCTTATTTACATTCTATTTCTATTGAGGGCTTAGTGCATTAATAGCCTTGCAAAACTGCCACTCATTTTATTGGAACACCTTGAAGATTTTTCAAGTAAACTTTTCTTATTAAAAAAGGCTACGTGGTTTATTTTAATTAACCACGTAGCCTGAAAAAGATGACTCAAACAGAGATACAATATCCAAATTATTTTCTGCCTATCCTGTACAACCTGCCTTCATCGGTTACAGCATATAAAGCACCATCCTTACCTTGGGTGACATCCCTAAATCGTTGTCCCTGGTCGGCTAATAATCTTTCCTCTCCTACCACTTTGTTATTGTTAATTACCAGGCGTACAATATGGTTACTGTTTAAGCCTCCAATAAAAAGATTGTTCTTCCATTCAGGAATGCTGTCGCTATTGTAAAAAGTCATTCCACTTGGAGATACTACAGGATCCCAATAATATACCGGCTGCTCCATACCTTCTTGCTGCGTGATAGCACCGCCAATTTTGGCACCACTGTATTCATAACCATACGTTATGGTGGGCCAACCATAATTTTTTCCTGGCTTTAAAAGATTTAATTCGTCACCGCCTCTTGGTCCAAATTCATTTTCCCATAAATCGCCGGTTTGTGGATGAAAAGCAAGCCCTTGCACATTTCTATGTCCATAAGAATAAATTTCCGGCCGTGCATTGCTGTTATTTAAAAATGGATTTCCTTCTGCGGGCTTACCATCCTTTGTTATATGTAGCACTTTACCTAGTGCTGATTTTAAATCCTGAGCTTGCGGCCTTGTAACCAAATCAGATCGTTCACCCGTACTTACAAAAAGATCACCGTTCTTATCAAATAAAATCCTTGATCCATAATGCAAATTGCCTTTATAAGCAGGCGTTGCCCTATAAATAACAGTTGCATTTTCTATTCTCTTTTCATCGGCTGATAATTTTCCTTTGGCTACTGATGTCAGGTTGCCTTCAGGTGTACTTTCAGAAAATGTCCAATAGACCATTCTATTATCAGAAAATGCTGGGTCGATAGTAACGCCCAACAATCCTCCTTGTCCTGTTGCATTAACAGCAGGCAAACCGGTAATAGGTTCACTTAAAACGCCGGCAGCAGTAGCAATGCGCATGCTACCACCTTTTTCTGTTATTAAAAACCTGCCATCCGGCAGGGAGGTAATGCCCCAGGGCCTATTTAGTTGGTCGGTAAGAACAACCCCTGCAAAAGGCGTGGTTGTTTTCACACCGGCAATCCTGGTTTGTCCTTCAAAAGCAGGTTTGTAATTAGTGTTTGGAGATTTGGTTTCAACTGGCGCATAACTAGTATCGTTTGCTACCTGTTCGGTGCCATTTGGCGAAGTATTAGTGCTGCATGAAGCGAGCACCAATGTTAAACTCGCTGCAAAGCCGGTCAATGATCTATACATGATGTTGAGTTTGTGGATAAATGATACTTTAAAAATAAGGAAGTCCTAATGACACATTATGCAGAATTCGTACCACATGAGGTAACTATATGATAACTGTGCAATAACTCTCCTAATTGATGTAACAAATTTTTAGCTAGGATGTTCAAAATATGATGTTTTTATATTTATCTTTATTACTATATCAGTATCTCCTATTATATCCGGGTAAGCCACATTTAATCCTCCTTCTGTAAAATTTATTCGAAAAATTTTTGATTAAGAATTCGTCTTAGCAGCATGAGTTCGCCCTGGATAATTCGCCCAACCTTCAATAATTGATAATTAACAAACTACCAATGAAGCTCTTAAAATTTTCTGTTGGCATCCTTTTGACAAGTATTTTTTTTATTGCCCCATTTGATGCCCAGGCCCAATGGACAAGAAAGGCAGATGCCTTGAGGAAAAGAGGCGAGTGCCCTAGTGTTTTGTACCAGGGAAAAATTTATGTTTTTGGGGGGTTTGGTGAACATCCAAATTTTGAAAAGGACAATGAAGTTTATGACCCTGTTCTTGATAAATGGTCTTTGATCGCATCTTTTCCTGCAGGAAAGGAAATTTCGCATCAAAGCATTGTTTTAATAGATGATAAGATATGGCATATAGGTGGGCGGGCACAAAATTCAGATGGGCCGGTAAGTAGCCAGGTAATTATATATGATATTACAAGAAACGTATGGATTGATGGACCGCAATTGAAAGACCCTGCAACAGGACAGGCATTACCGTTAGGTGGTGGTGGGGCAGGCTTAGTGGGGCGCACACTGCATGTGTTTGGCGGCTTTGGACCTACAATTTGTATAGATCAAAATCAATATCATCTCACCCTGGATATTGATAAATGGCAAGCAGATGAAATCAATACTACTTGGGAAAATAAGTTAGCGCCAATGCCCTTGCCACGCAACCACCTAAGTGCGGCAGTATTAGGTGGTAAAATATATGTACTTGGCGGACAAATTGGACATGACTGTAATGGTGCAGACCAAAAGTATTGTCATGTTTATGATGTTCTTACCAATACATGGACAAGGCTTACAGATCTACCAGCGCCGCGGTCGCATACAGAAGCTGCAACTTTTCCCAATGATGGAGAAATTTTTATGCTCGGTGGCCAAGGCACTTCAGGTGCAGCACAAAACACTGTTTTAGTTTTTTCACCAGAGGCCAATAATAATTTAGGTTCCTGGAGAACAGCGACTGAATTTACCTTACCAAACGTTTATTACGGAATATCCTCTAAAATAATAGGTAACAATTTTTTCTTTTCTCATGGCGCATTATCTACAATTACCAACGAAAGATTTGAAACTTATAATACGCCTATTACAAGAAACATTCCTTATAAGTTAGGGTTTGCGGCTAATTGTATAAATGAAACATTAGAATTAAATACTACAAAAACAATAAAGAATATATTGTTTACCATCGAAGGCGAAAAAGAGTATACATTAAGTTCAAATGCTTCTTGGCTTAGCATCACAAAAAACAACCAGGGTACTGCACTCCAATCAGGTATTGCAATAGAAGGAATAATTGATGCGAAAGGATTAGCTGAAGGAAAATATACAGCGACAGTAACCGCTACACCAGTTGCAGGTGGAACTACTTTTACCGGCGCAAGTTTTTGCATAAACCTTACTGTTGGTGCAACTACTGATTTAATAACGGATATTGTTTCAACCACAACCCGCTCCTACATCTTAGGACAATTGATTGTGGGGACAACAGTTTATACAGACCGAACTTACCAGGCTACCAGCGTTCCAACCTTTTTAAATAATGCTCCTTTTATTAAAACAGCAAATGATGATAAATACAATACGTCTACATCAATGCTATCATTTAATCTTACCAAAGATGCAACTGTATATGTTGCTTATGACCCTAGGGGAACCGCTCTGCCGGCATGGTTAAGTACCTGGCAAAAACTTTCATTGCAAATTGGAGTAAACGATTCGAAGATCAGTTACATGAACCTGTATAGTAAAACATATCCTGCGGGAAAAGTAACCCTTGGCGGTAACCTTGCAAGCCCAGCCTCCGGCGCTCAAAACAATTATTTCGTTATTGCAAAAGAAATTCAAACATTTACTTTAAATACAAATTCAAATGGTAATGGGTTAGTGAGCAAAAATCCTGACCAGGCAACGTATGCAAGTGGTTCAAATGTTACATTAACAGCCACTCCTTCTTCCGGACAGCAGTTTACAGGATGGAGCGGAGATGCATCCGGCACAACCAATCCATTGACCGTTATAATGGATGCCAATAAAACAATCACTGCAAATTTTACACCTGTTACAACCCAATATTCACTTGCCGTTTCAATTGTTGGTAGTGGCACAGTTACTAAAAATCCCGACCAGGCAGCATATGCAAGTGGTTCAAGCGTTACCTTAACTGCCACCCCTTCTTCTGGCCAGCAGTTTACAGGATGGACAGGAAGTGCAACAGGATCCACTAATCCATTGACCATAACAATGGATGGCAACAAATCAATTACAGCCAATTTTGCAGCAGCAACACAATCAATTTTATTCACACAGTCTTCCCAGTCGGCGGAAGTAAATCAAGGTAGTTCACAAACCCTGGCAGAATATATTTCAACCTCGGATAACAAAGTGGTAACCGCCAAGCTTACAGCAACTGATGATTTTGGAAATACACCAACCTGGTTATCGGTAAATAATAAAATACTTAATGGTATAAATTATACAACCGGGTCAGAAATTTCTTTTGTTTTTGATGCTACTAATCTTTCTATTGGAACATATAAGGCTGTCATTAATGCCTCTGCTGGCGGCTATGCAAGTGCAACACTCGATATATTTTTAACCGTAAAAGC